>NZ_JBHXTL010000051.1:0-59410 GCF_042677365.1 Kitasatospora sp. NPDC127116 | reverse complement strand
CGCCGCGAAGGTGGTCGCCCTGCGCACCAGGGCCCTGGTCGCCCTGGCCGGCCAGGGCGGGATGGTGTCGGTCGGCCTCGGGCATGAGCGGGCCGCCGGGTTCGTGGCCAGCTGGGACGGCCGGCTGACGGTGGCGGTGGTCAATGCCCCCGGTTCGGTCGTCGTATCGGGCGACCTGGACGCGCTGGACGAACTGCTGGCGGCCTGCGAGGCCGACGGCATCCGCGCCCGCCGCCTGCCCGTCGACTACGCCGCCCACTCCGTCCAGGTCGAGGCGATCCGCGAGCAACTGCTCACCGACCTGGCCGGCGTCACACCGCGCCCGGCGACGATCCCGTTCTACTCCACGGTCACCGGCGAGGAGATCGACACCTCCGCCCTCGACGCCGATTACTGGTACCGCAACCTCCGTGAACCCGTGCTGTTCGACCGGACCACCCGGCTGCTGCTCGCCTCGGGCAGCGACCCCGTCTTCGTCGAGATCAGCCCGCACCCGGTGCTCACGCCCGCGCTGGAGGAGCACGAGGCGGGGGTGGTGACCGGGACACTGCGCCGTGACCACGGCACCCCGGCCGAGTTCCTGGCCGCCGCGGCGAGGCTGTTCGTCGCGGGTGTGCCGGTGCGGTGGCCGTTCCCCGAAGGGGAGCCGGTGGCGCTGCCCACCTACCCCTTCCAGCGGACGCGGTTCTGGCTCGCCGGAGGCGCGGGAGACGTGTCCGCGGCCGGGCTCGACCCGGTGGACCATCCGCTGCTCGGCGCCGCTGTCGAGGTGGGCGAGCAGCGGGTCCTGACGGGTCGGCTCTCCTTGGCCACCCACCCCTGGCTCGCGGATCACTCCGTCCTGGGGACGGTGCTGCTGCCCGCGACGGCGTTCGTGGAACTGGTGGTGCACGCGGCCGGGGCGGCAGTGGAGGAACTGGTCCTGGAGGCGCCGCTGATCTTGCCCGCGGACGGCGCGGTGGACGTGCAGGTCGTCGTGGGCGAGCCGGACGGGACCGGCCGCCGCACGGTCGACGTCCGGTCCCGTACGGACGGTTGGGTGCGGCACGCCACCGGTACGGTGAGCGCGGAACCCGTGGCCGGGCAGGAGCTGACGCAGTGGCCGCCGGCCGGCGCGGAACCGGTCACCGGGCTCTACGACACGCTCGCCGCGGCGGGCTACGAGTACGGGCCGGCCTTCCAGGCCGTGCAGGCGGTGTGGCGCCGCGGCAAGGAGGTGTTCGCCGAGGTCACCGTGCCGGACGGGGCCCGGTTCTCCGTCCATCCGGCCCTGCTGGACGCCGCCCTGCAACCGCTGGCACTGCTGTCCGGCACGGAAGGCGAGGTGCGGCTGCCGTTCTCGCTGGGCGGGATCGCGGTCCACCGCACCGGCGTGACCTCCGCGCGCGTGCGGCTGACGGTGGTGCGCCCCGGCACGTACGCCGTCCACCTGGCGGACCGGTCCGGCGAGCCCGTGGCGACCATCGAGGCGCTGACCACCCGTCCGATGGCCGAACGCGGCCCGCTGTACGCCCTCGACTGGATTCCGCTGACCCCCGGCGAGGGCGCGCTCGGCGACGCCGTCGTCTCGCCCGGCTCGGTCGCCGAGGCGCTGACGGCCGTCCAGGACTTCCTGGCCGGGCCCGGCGAACGGCTCGTGGTGCGCACGCGGGGCGCGGTCGCCGCCGTTCCCGGTGACGTGGTGAGCGACCCGGAAGCCTCGGCCGTCTGGGGCCTGGTCCGGTCCGCGCAGTCCGAGCACCCCGGCCGGTTCCTGCTCGTGGACGCCGACGAGCTGCCCGACGGCCTGTCGGTCGGCGACGAGGACCAGGTGGCGGTGCGCGGCGGGGCCGTCTACGTGCCCCGGCTGGTGCGCTCCGCGCCGTCGGAGTTCGACGGACGGCTGACGCAGGCGGGCACGGGCAGCCTGGACGACCTCGCGTTCCTGCCGTACGAGCAGGCCCCGCCCGGGCCCCGGGAGGTGCGCGTCGCCGTGCGGGCGGCCGGCCTGAACCTCCGGGACGTGCTGATCGCCCTCGGTGTCTACCCGGACCCGGCGCTGCTCGGCAGCGAGGGCGCGGGCGTCGTCACCGAGGTCGGCGCCGAGGTCACCGGGCTGCGGCCGGGTGACCGGGTCGCCGGGCTGCTGCCCGGCGCGTTCGGCCGGGTGGCCGTCGCCGACCACAGGGTGCTGGTGCGCATCCCCGACGAGTGGACGTTCACCCAGGCCGCCACTGTGCCGATCGCGTTCCTGACCGCGTGGTACGGCCTGCGCGACCTGGGCGGGCTGAAGGCCGGTGACCGGGTGCTGATCCACGCCGGGGCCGGCGGCGTCGGCATGGCGGCGGTCCAGCTCGCGCGGCTCTGGGGCGCGGACGTCCACGCGACCGCCGGCCCGGGCAAGTGGGACGCGCTGCGCGCCCTGGGGCTGGACGAGGACCACATCGCCTCGTCCCGGACCCTGGAGTTCGCCGACCGGTTCGGACCCTTCGACGTGGTGCTGAACTCGCTGTCCGGTGAGTTCCTGGACGCCTCCCTGCGGCTGCTCGCGCCCGGCGGGCGGTTCGTGGAGATGGGCAAGGCCGACATCCGGCCCGGCGTGCTGGCCTTCGACCTGGCCGACGCGGGCCCGGAGCGGCTGGGGGAGATCCTGGCCGAGGCCGTCCGGCTGCTCGGCGCGGGCGAGTTGCGTCTGCCACCACTCACCACCTGGGACGTCCGCCGCGCGCGGGACGCCTTCCGGTTCATGAGCCGGGCGGCTCATGTCGGGAAGATCGTCCTCACTGTTCCCGCGGATCTCGATGCGGCGGGTACGGTGCTGATCACCGGTGGTACGGGGACGCTGGGGGGCCGTGTGGCCCGGCATCTGGTGGTCGAGCGGGGTGTGCGGCATCTGGTGCTGGTCAGCCGCAGTGGTGGCGGGGCGGTGTTGCGGGAGGAGCTGGCCGGGCTGGGCGCGGAGGTGACCGTGGCGGCCTGCGACGTGGCGGACCGGGACGCGCTGGCGGCCGTACTGGACTCGATCCCGGCGGCGCACCCGCTGACCGCGGTCGTCCACGCCTCCGGTGTGCTGGACGACGCCGTGGTCGAGTCCCTGACCCCAGAGCGTCTCGCCGCGGTCTGGGAGCCCAAGGCGCGGGCGGCGTGGAACCTGCACGAACTCACCCGGGGACGGGACCTGACGGCGTTCGTCCTCTTCTCCTCGGCGGCCGGGACGCTCGGCAGCCCCGGGCAGGCCAACTACGCCGCTGCGAACGCCTACCTCGACGGCCTGGCCGCGTACCGGCGCGCCCAGGGCCTGCCGGCGGTGTCGCTGGCCTGGGGCCACTGGGCGGAGGCCAGCGGGCTGACCGGGCGGATGTCCGAGGCCGACGGTGAACGCCTCGCCCGCGCGGGGCTGCTGCCGATGGCGACCGACTACGGACTCGGGCTGTTCGACGGAGGCCTGGACACCGCGGAACCGGCGGTGGTCGCGGCCCGACTCAAGGTGTCCGCACTGGGCGACCGGCCGGTGCTGCGCGCGCTGGCACGCGCCCGCAGACCGGTGCGGACCACCGGACTGGCGGGCGAACTGGGAGCGCTCCCCGAGGCCCGGCAACGCGAGATCCTGCTCGACCTGGTCAGGACCCACGCCTCGGCCGTGCTGGGCCGCAGCGACAGCGCGGCCGTCAGCGCCGACCGGGCCTTCAAGGACCTCGGCTTCGACTCGCTGACCGGCGTGGAACTGCGCAACCGGCTGTCCACGGCGGTCGGGACCAGGCTGTCGGCGACGATGGTCTTCGACCACCCGACCCCGGCCCGGCTGGCCGAATACCTGCGGGAGGTGGTCCTCGGCCAGGAGCGCGGGACGGTCGCGCCCGTGCCGGTCGGGGGTCCGGTGCCGGGTGATCCGGTGGTCGTGGTCGGGCTGGGGGCCCGGTACCCGGGTGGGGTCGGGTCGGCCCAGGACTTGTGGGGCCTGGTGTCGGGTGGCGTGGACGCGGTGGGTGAGTTCCCGTCGGACCGTGGCTGGGACGTGGGTCGTCTCTACGATCCGGCCGGTGCTCCGGGGACGTCCTGCACCAGGTCGGGTGGCTTCCTCGGGGACGCGGGTGGCTTCGACGCCGCGTTCTTCGGGATCTCGCCGCGCGAGGCGTTGGCGATGGACCCGCAGCAGCGGGTGCTGCTGGAGACGGTGTGGGAGACGTTCGAGGACGCGGGGATCGATCCGACGTCGCTGCGGGGCAGCCAGACAGGCGTGTTCACCGGCATCTGGGCATCCGGCTACGCGGGCGGAGTGGACCAGATCTCGCGGGACACGGACGGCTACGTGGCCACCGGCACGGCGACGAGTGTGACCTCGGGACGGGTGTCGTACCTGCTGGGGCTGGAGGGTCCCGCGGTGTCGGTGGACACGGCCTGCTCGTCCTCGTTGGTGGCGATCCATCTGGCGGCGCAGGCGCTGCGCTCGGGCGAGTGCTCGCTGGCCCTGGCCGGCGGTGTCACGATCATGGCGACCCCCGCCGCCTTCATCGACTTCTCGCGGCAGCGGGGGCTCGCGGCCGACGGCCGGGTGAAGGCGTTCGCCGAGGCCGCTGATGGTACGGCGTGGGGTGAGGGTGCCGGCTTGGTGCTGCTGGAACGTCTGTCCGACGCCCGTCGTAACGGTCACCGGGTGCTGGCGGTCGTCGCGGGAAGCGCGGTGAATCAGGACGGGGCGTCGAACGGGTTGACCGCGCCGAACGGTCCGTCGCAGGAACGCGTCATCCGCCAGGCGTTGGCGAATGCCGGGCTGGAGCCGTCCGAGGTGGACGCGGTGGAGGCCCACGGCACCGGCACCACCCTCGGTGATCCCATCGAGGCCCAGGCGCTGCTGGCGACCTACGGCCGGGACCGGGACGAGCCGTTGTGGCTGGGGTCGGTGAAGTCCAACATCGGGCACACCCAGGCCGCCGCCGGTGTGGCGGGTGTGATCAAGATGATCATGGCGATGCGGCACGGTGAGCTGCCGCCGACGCTGCACGTCGACGAGCCGAGTTCCCATGTCGACTGGTCGGCGGGTCAGGTCTCCCTGCTGACCGAGGCCCGGCCGTGGCCGGAGGCGGGCCGTCCCCGCCGTGCCGGCGTGTCGGCGTTCGGGATCAGCGGGACGAACGCGCACGTGATCCTGGAGGCCCCGGCCCCGGAGCCGGCTGCCCACGATCCCGCTTCCGCGCCCGCCCCTGCGGCCGTCGGGCCGGTGCCGTGGCTGCTGTCGGCCAAGTCCGAGCAGTCGCTCCGGGCCCAGGCCCGCAGGCTGCAGACGTACGCGGCCAAGGCCCCCGACGAGGACGGGATCGCCGCCGCGCTCGCCGTGCGGACCCGGTTCGCCCACCGGGCCGTGGTGACCGGACCGGAGGCACTGGCGGCCCTGCTGCGCGGGGAGGTGCATTCCGGTCTGGTGACCGGTGAGGCCCGCGACTCCGGCCGGTCGGCGTTCGTTTTCTCCGGTCAGGGTGGTCAGTGGGCGGGGATGGGGCAGGAGTTGTACCGGGAGTTCCCGGTGTTCGCGGGGGCCTTGGACGAGGTCTGCGACCTGCTGGGGCTGTCGGTGGAGGTGCTGTTCGAGGACGCGGAAGGGGTGCTGGGGGAGACGCGGTTCACCCAGTGTGCGGTGTTCGCGCTGGAGGTGGCGCTGTTCCGGCTGGTGGAGTGGCTGGGTGTGCGGCCGGACTTCGTGGTCGGGCATTCCGTCGGTGAGGTGGCGGCGGCCCATGCGGCCGGTGTGCTGGGCCTGGAGGACGCGTGCGCCCTGGTGGGTGCGCGGGGCCGGTTGATGCAGGGGTTGCCCGGTGGTGGGGCGATGGTGTCGCTCCAGGCGTCGCCGGAGGAGGTGGCGGGGTCGCTGGTGCCGGGGGCCGAGGTGGCGGCGGTCAACGCGCCGGACGCGGTCGTGGTGTCCGGGGACGAGGCGGCTGTGATGGCGGTTGCCGAGGTGTGGCGGGGTCGTGGGCGTCGGGTGAAGCGTCTGGAGGTCAGTCACGCGTTCCATTCGGCGCGGATGGATCCGGTGCTGGAGGAACTCGGTGAGGTGGTCGCGGGCCTGTCGTTCGGTGAGCCGGTGATTCCGGTGGTTTCCACGGTGACCGGGCGTCCGGCCGAGATGGGTGTTCCGGGCTACTGGGTGCGTCAGGTGCGGGAGCCGGTGCGGTTCGCCGACGCGATGGAGTGGCTGACGGGCCAGGGTGTGACGGGGTTCGTGGAGGTGGGTCCGCATCCGCTGCTGGTGGGGACCGGGTTGATGCGCCGTGGTGGTGATTCTCCGGAGCGGTTGTTCGCGGGGCTGGGGCGGTTGTGGGCGGACGGCGCGGTGCGCTGGACGCCGCCGGTGACCACGACCGCGACCACGACGGCGGGGACGTCGGACGTGCGCGTGCCTTCGTACGCTTTCCAGCACCAGCACTACTGGCTCCGGCCCACCACCCCGTCGGAGGGCCTCGACACGCCCGACCACCCGCTGCTGCGGTCCCTGGTGAAGCTCCCCGACGGGCAGGGCGTGGTGCTGACCGGGAAACTCTCCGCGTCCGTCCACCCGTGGCTGGCCGAGCACACCGTGCTCGGTTCGACGCTGCTGCCCGCGATGGCGTTCGTGGACATGGCCGTCCACGCCGGTGAGCACACGGCCAGCCCCGTACTGTCCGAGCTGGTCCTGGAGGCGCCGCTCGTGCTGTCCGAGCGCGACGGGGTGCACGTGCAGGTCACCGTCGGCGCGCCCGACGACACCGGACGCCGGCCCGTCACCGTCCACTCCCGCACCTCCGCCGAGCCCGACGAGTGGACCCGCCACGCGACCGGCGTGCTCGGTCCGCCGGCGGACCGGGCGGACCGGGCGGCACAGGCCGACCGGACGGCCGCGCCCGGGGCGGACGAGGGCGAGGCCGCGCCGATCGACATCGGCTCGCTCTACGACCGGCTCGCCGACGCCGGCTACGACTACGGGCCGACCTTCCAGGGGCTCACCGGCATCCGGCGGCACGGCGAGGACCTGCACGCCGAGGCGAGCTTCCCGGCGGACCCCGCTCAGCTCACCGGTTACCGCGTCCACCCCGCGCTCCTGGACGCCGCCATCCAGCCGCTGACCCTGCTCGCCGGCCTCGCGGCCGAGGACGGCGGAGCCGGCGGCAGCCCGGCGCGGCTGCCCTTCTCGTTCTCCGGTGTGTCTGTCACCGGGTCGGCCGCGACGGTCCGCGTGGTGCTGCACCCGACCGGGCCGGACACCTGCGCGGTGCGGATCACCGACACCGCCGGGACGCCGGTCGTGAGCATCGACGAGATCGTCCTGCGGCCCGTCGAAGCGGCGGGTCACGGGGCCGGGCGCCGGCCGAACACGCTGTTCGCCGTGGACTGGACCCCGATGGCGGCACCGGACGGCCCGGACACCGAGGCGGTCCTCCACGAGGTCGTCGGCGAGGGCGAACCGGTCGCGGCCGCCCACGCGGTGACCCGGGAACTGCTCGGCAGGGTCCGGGAGTTCCTGGCCACCGACACGCCGGCCCGGCTCGTGGTCCTCACCGGCGACGACCTCGCGTCGGCCGCAGCCCGCGGCTTCCTGCGCAGCGCGCACAGCGAGAACCCCGGGCGGATCCTGACCGTCCGGCACGACGGCACGGCCGCCTCACGACGGGCGATCCCCGCCGCGGTGCGCGCCGCCGTGAGCGACGGCGAGCCCGAGATCCGGTTGCGCGACGGAACCGCCCTCGTGCCGAGGCTGGTGAGGGCCGCCCCGACCGGGCCGGTCGAGCCCCTGGACGGCGCGCCCCTGGACGGCACCGTGCTGATCACCGGCGGCACCGGCACCCTCGGCGTCCTGGTCGCCCGGCACCTGGTCGCGCGGCACGGCGCCCCGCACGTGGTGCTCGCCGGCCGCCGCGGCGTCGAGCCGCCCGGGCTCCGGCAGGAGCTGGGCGCCGCCCTCACCGTGGTCGCCTGCGACGCCGGTGACCGCGGGGCACTGAGGGACCTCGTCGCCTCGATCCCCGACCTGCGGGCCGTCGTGCACGCCGCCGGGGTCGTCGACGACGCCGTGGTGGGATCGATGACACCGGAGCAGATCGACACGGTGCTGCGCTCGAAGGCCGATGCCGGGTGGTACCTGCACGAGGCCACCGAGCACCTGGACCTGCGGGCGTTCGTGCTGTTCTCCTCGGCGTCCGGCGTGTTCGGCGCCCCCGGGCAGGCCAACTACGCCGCCGCGAACGCGTTCCTCGACGCGCTCGCCGAGCACCGGCACGCGCGCGGTCTGCCGGTCACCTCCCTGGCCTGGGGCCAGTGGGCCGAGTCCAGCGGCATCACCAGGGCCCTGACCGGGGCCGGCCACCGCCGGCTGGCGAGGACCGGGATGCTGCCGCTGGCCACCGAGCAGGCCCTCGACCTGTTCGACACGGCCCTGGCCGGCGAACGCCCGGTGCTGGTGCCGGTCCGCCTCGACCTCGCGGCGATCGACACCCCGCCCGCGTTGCTGCGCGGACTCGCCCGGCCGCGGCGCGCGCCGGCCCCGGCGGCCGGCCCCGGCGACCTGCGGGCCGGGCTCGAAGCCCTGCCCGAGCCCGAGCAGCGCGCCCTGCTGCTCGACCTGGTCGTCACGCACAGCGCGAGCATCCTCGGGACGGCCCCCGCCGGGATCGACGACCCGCGCCAGCTGTTCCGCGACCACGGCGTCGACTCGCTGACCGCCATCGAGCTGCGCAACCGGCTCAACGCGGCCACCGGGCTCCGGCTCCCGGCGACCCTCGTCTTCGACTTCCCGACGCCCGAACAGCTCGTCAACCACCTCTACGGGCAGCTGTGCTCGCCGGAGAACCGGGTCGCCGGGCCGATGGAGCGCCTGCTGCGCAAGGCCGTCGACGTCGGCCGCGCGCAGGACGGCCTCGACCTGCTGGCCACGGCGTCCCGGCTGAGCCCGGCCACCGACGCGCCCAAGGCCGAGGCGGTCGGCCTCGCGACCGGCTTCCTCCAGCCGTCGCTGGTCTGCCTGCCGTCCGCGCTGGCGTCCGGCGGCATCGAGGAGTACGGGCGGTTCGCCGCGGCGCTGGAGGCCGCCCGCGACGTCACGGCGGTCACCCTGCCGGGCTTCGCCGGCGACCCGCTGCCCGCGGACGCCGACGTCCTGGTACAGGCACTCGCCGAGGCCGCGTCGACCGTCGCCGCGCCGGTGCTGGTCGGCCGTTCGGTGGGCGCGTGGCTGGCGCTGGCGACCGCCGGGGAACTGGAACGGCGGGGGGCCCGGCCCAGCGCCGTGGTGCTCATCGACGGCTACCCCGACGACCTGCCGGGTGTGCTCACCGGCATGCTCGACGCCGGCCACCAGGTCCAGCCGGTCGACGACGACCGGCTGGTGGCCATGGGCCGCTACCTCGATCTGGCCGGCGCCCCGGAGCCCGTCACCGCGCCGGTGCTGCTGGTGGGCACCGGGAAGCGCTCGTGGCCCCGGCTGTCCACCACCGTTCAGGAAGTACTCACCGTCCCGGGCGACCACTTCACCGTACTGGAGGAGCACTCCGCGGCCACGGCGCTGGCCATCAGCACCTGGCTCCTCGACTTCAGCGGATACGGAGCCGGGTTGTCCGCACTCAGGGGAAAGGACCACGCATGATCTGGGACAACGTCTACATCGGCGGAACGGGGCGGTATCTGCCGCCCCGCACGCCCGCGACACAGGCCGTGCCGGACACCGAGACCATGCGGCGGCTGCTCGCGCTGTCGGACTTCGTGTCGTTCACCCGCTCCGACGACGTCACCGAGCACGCGATGGCCGTGCACGCGGCGATCGGAGCCCTGCGCGAGTCCGGCCTCAGCGGCGCCGACATCTCCATGGCCGCCTACGCCCAGATGGACCACCAGGACCACATGGCGTCCTCCTGCCACCTGCAGCGCGTCCTCGGCCTCGGCCACGCCCTCGTCTACGAGGTCGAGGCGACCAGCAACGGCGGCTCGGCCGCGCTGCAGTCCGCCGCCGCGCACCTGGTGGCCGACCCGGCCGCGACCGCGACCCTGGTCACGGCCACCGCCCGGTTCCTGCCGCCGCGGTGGGAACGCTGGCAGCCCACCATCGGGATCTTCCTGGCCGACGGTGCGGTCGCGGCCGTGCTCAACCGAGAGGGCGGCCGGGCGCGGCTGGTCGCGACCGCCAACAGCTCCGCGACCCAGATGGAGGTCCTCGCCACCCCGACGATCCCGGACCCCGAGGGCCACCGCAACCGTACGCCGATCGAGGTCACCGGCCTGGCCCCGTATCTGACGCTGATGAGCGGGGCACTGGTCACCGCGGTCGAGCAGGCCGCCGAGGAGGCCGGCGTCCGCGTCTCCGACATCACCAGGTTCGTCGTCACCGGTCTGGGCCTGGCCCAACTGGAGGTCGTCGTGCTGGAGCCGCTCGGCATCGACCTGGGCCGCACCACCTGGCCGATGCTGCGCGAGCTCGGCCACGTCGGGCCGTGCGACCAACTGCTCGGCATCGACCACCTGCTGCACGACGAGACCCTCGAACCCGGCGACACCATCATGTCGATCGGCCTCGGCATGGGCTCGCGGTTCACCGCGTCCCTGCTGGAGGTCACCGAGCCGCCCAAGCCCCGTACGACCACCACCTTCACCGAGCCGGTGCGCGCGCAGGCCCCGCCCGCCGGCGCGTACGTCATCGACCCCTCGGGCGGCGACATCTTCGGCGAGGCCGCCGCCCTGCGCGAGCGCGGCCCGGCCACGCCCGTCGAACTGCCCGGTGGCGTGTCGGCCTGGGCCGTCACCGGGCACGACCTGGCGAAGAAGCTGCTGCTCGACCCGAGGGTCTCCAAGGACGCGAACAGGCACTGGCCCATGTGGCGCGACGGCGACATCCCGCCGGACTGGCCGCTGATCATGTGGGTCGCGATGCAGAACATGTTCACCGCCTACGGGGCCGACCACACCAGGCTGCGCAGCCTGGTCGCCAAGGCGTTCACCCCGCGCCGCATCGAAGCGATGCGCCCGCGCGTCGAGGAGATCACGGCCGGCCTGATCGCCGACCTGGCCGCGGTGCCGCCGGGGCAGACGGTCGACCTGCGCGCACGGTTCGCGTTCCCGCTGCCGATCCAGGTCATCACCGAACTGTTCGGGGTGACCGCGCGGACGGGCGCGGACCTGCGGCGGCTGGTGGACGCGGTGTTCAGCCTCGACGCGGACCCGGCGGGCGTGCAGGCCGCCTCCGGCGAGCTGTACATGCTGCTCAAGGAGCTCGTGGCCGCCAAACGGCGCGACCCCGGCGACGACATGACCACCGACCTGATCGCCGCGCAGGAGGCGGACGGCACACGGCTGTCCGAGCGGGAACTGCTGGACACCCTGCTGCTGACCATCTCCGCCGGCTTCGAGACGACGGTCAACCTGCTCGACCACGCCGTCCACGCGCTGGCCACGCGCCCGTCCCAGCTCGCCCTGGTCCGGTCCGGGACCAGCACGTGGGAGGACGTGGTGGACGAAACCCTGCGCTGGCAGGCGCCGGTGCCGAACCTGCCGCTGCGGTACGCCGTGGAGGACATCTCCGTGGACGGTGTGCTGATCCGCAAGGGCGAGGCGATCCTGCTGTCCTACGGCGCGGCCGGCCGCGACCCGGCGCAGCACGGGGCCGACGCGGAGGACTTCTCCGTCACCCGGCCGTCGCGGGCCGATCACCTCACCTTCGGGCACGGCGTGCACTACTGCCTCGGCAGCCCCCTGGCGAAGCTGGAGGCGACGACGGCGCTGTCCGCGCTGTTCTCCCGCTTCCCCCGGCTGCGGCTGGCCGTCCCGTCGTCCGAACTCGAGCCGCTGGGTTCCTTCTTCACCAACGGGCACAAGACTCTGCCGGTCATCCTGGAGGAGAGCTGATGGCCCACTTCGCCTTCGTGAGCGCGCCCGCGTCCGGGCATGTGAACCCGACCCTGCCGCTGGTCGAAGAGCTGGTCCGGCGCGGTCACCGGGTCAGCTACGCCACGGGACCGGCCACCATGGACGCCGCCGTCGCCGCCGGGGCGTCGCCGGTGACCCTGCCCTCGCAGCTGCCGCCCGACATGGCGGCGCGGGGCGAGTTCACGGCGGAACAGCTCGCCGTGACGCTGGAGTACTACCTCGACGACGCGCGTGCCTCCTTCCCCGTCCTGGCCGGGCACTTCTCGGCCGACCCGCCGGACGCGGTGTGCTACGACTCGGTGACCTTCACCGGGAGGATGCTGGCGAACCTGCTCGGGGTGCGGGAGATCTCCCTGGTGCCGACCTTCGCGGAGAACGAGTCCTTCTCGGCGGCGCAGGTGTACCTGCCGGCCGACTTCGACCACACCGACCCCCGGCTGGTGGCCGCGATTCAGGACATGGGGAAGTTCGCGCAGGGCCACACCTTCCTCGAGGACCCGAACCTGATGTTCGGCCACGTGCCCCCGACGAGCCTGGTGTTCATCCCCCGCGAGTTCCAGATGTCGGGGGACACCTTCGACGAGCGCTTCCACTTCGTCGGGCCGTCGCTGAGCAGCCGGCAGACCGCTCAGGAGTGGAGCCCCCGGTCGCAGGCCCCGGTGCTGCTGATATCGCTGGGAACCGTCTTCAACGACCGGCCCGAGTTCTACCGGACCTGCGTCGAGGCGTTCGGGGACACCGACTGGCAGGTCGTCATGGCGGTGGGCGGGCTGGACCAGGAGTCGCTGGGCCCGATCCCGGCGAACGTCGAAGTGCACGCGCACGTGCCGCAGGTGGCGGTGCTGCGACACACCGAGGTGTTCCTGAGCCACGCCGGGATGAACTCGGCGATGGAGTCCCTCCACCACGGGGTGCCCTTCGTGGCGGTGCCGCAGATCCCGGAACAGCGCGCGATCGCCCGGCGGGCGGAGGAGCTGCGGGTCGGCAGGACGCTCGCCGAGCCGACCGTGCAGGGCCTCCGCGACGCCGTCCAGGAGGTCCGGTCCTGCCGCCCCCGGGCGGCGGCCCTGAGCCGGGTCGTGCGCGGGGCGGGCGGCGCGTCAAAGGGGGCGGACGTCCTGGAGCAGCTGCTGACGCGGTAGCGGCCGGACTCCACCGGGCCGTGCGCACCCGCACCCCGCCCGGTGGAGTCCGTTCCCGCGTACCTTCTCGTACGGTCTCGTACGGTCTCGTACGGCGAACTTCGGCTGTCACCGGACCACCCGCAATCGACGTGGCGGCCATACGACGAGAACAGCCCGGCCTGTTACCTGCCGCGAACTGATGCACCCGTATTCTCGTGAGTCCCGTGAAACCCTTCGGTTGTCTCCCAGTACGAAAATTCCGTCCAGGGGTACGTCGATCCGCGTCCCGTTGTCGATCGAGCCGTCTGCCCGGGCGCTGCCGCCGACAAGAACGCTGTCCCCACCTGTGGCGGCGACTCGCTTGACCACCCTGCGCCCGTCGGTACCGGAGGTGAAGACGACAACCTGGCCGCGAGCGGGACAGTGCCGTGTCAGTACCGGCCTCCGGACGACCAGGAGACGGTCGTCGACAATCAGTGTCGGCGCCATGGACTCCGTTGCTATCCGAACGAAATAGGTCAGCGAAGTCACGGCAATGACTGCCAGCGCCAATCCGGTCAGGTATATGATCTCGGCAGGGTGCACTGGTCGTTCCCCCAGCCGGCCGCCGGAAGGCCTGCCCCGCGATTCCTCGGCGGGGCAGGCGTGGAATTTCAACGGCCAAGTTTTAGCTTGAAGTCGGGGATGGCGAGATGTTGATCTCCGATGCTGAGGACAGCCGAGGCCCGCCTCGCCTGGTACTTGATGTCCCCCAGAAGTACATAGCCGCTTTCTCGCGCCGAGAACGGGGCCGGGAGAAGGCCCTCGTCGAATCCCTCGGAAGTGACGATATCCAGCTCGACGTACGAGGCCGGCTCGGAGATGAACCGGGTCAGCTCCAGGGGGAACCACACGGTATCGGTTCTGAACGAGTAGTGAACACTGCCGCCAGGTGCGAAGTTGACAAACTCCGACGAGTCTTCCCGCGCGCTGTGGAAATATGAGCGAAGGAACAGGTCCTGACGCCCGCCGTTGTGGACGATCACGGCGCGCTGGAGCACCAGGCTGCAGGCCACGAATGATCCCGGATCAGAGACGCTCGGATGGTCCACCAGCGCCATGAAGATGGTGTTGCCGTTCTTGAGGTAGCTGTCGTAGACGCTCAGGACTTCGGGCTCCATCTCGATTCCGTGGCGTCCCTGCCAACGCACCAGCTCGTCGGGAGTCCACGCAGTGCAGGCGTTGAACACCTCGGACGTGCGAAGGTTCTTCAAGTACTTCTCGGGGTAGTCCGACGGAATCCCCGGCCCGGTGGCCTGCTCGACCCGCTCGAAGATGTCGCCGTTCGCCACCCTCACCCGTGCCTCTTCGGGGGCGGGCCCCGACCACGTGACGACGAGTCCGCCGTCGAAGTACATGGGTGCGTCACCGCACTTGAGATCGGCATAGGCAGGTCGCGAAAGGCGGACCATGAGGCCTATCAGGACAACTGCCATGCACGTCATGACAACAATAAGCATGAGGCTCTCCCGTCTGTCACAATCTCTTGCTTTGGGGAGCTTAAGAATCAGTGAAGACGTGTCGCGCGCACGCAGAATGCAGTGGAGGCAATGGGGGAGGATGATCCCAGGAACCACTGGGCTTGATTCAAGCCTAGTCGCCGCCGACATGATTCGCAGCCGTACGGTAACCGTTCCGTCACGGCTGCGGCCCTCAACACCGTGCCGTCGGGCCGGTCGGTCAGCGGTTCACCGCCCGCATGCCGTCCTCGTCGTAGCGTTCGCCCGCCACTTCGGGCAGCTCGGCGTCGATGCGGGCCAGGTCGTCCGCGGTGAGCTCGACGTCGACGGCGCCCGCGTTCTGGTCCAGGTAGGCGCGGCGCTTGGTGCCGGGGATCGGCACGAGGTCCTCGCCGCGGGCCAGGACCCAGGCGATCGCCAGCTGGGCCGGGGTGACGTCCTTCTCCGCGGCGATCTCCTTCACCTTCTCCGCGAGCTTGAGGTTGGCCGCCAGATTGGCCCTGGTGAAGCGCGGGTTGGTGCGGCGGAAGTCGTCCTGGTCCAGTTCGTCCGGGGAGCTGAAACGGCCCGCGAGGAAGCCGCGGCCGAGCGGGGAGTACGGCACGAAGCCGATGCCGAGTTCCCGGCAGGCGGGGAGCACCTCGGCCTCCACGTCCCGCGTCCAGAGCGAGTACTCGCTCTGGACGGCGGTGACCGGGTGGACGGCGTGGGCGCGGCGGATGGTCTCCGCGCTCGCCTCGCTCAGCCCGATGTGGCGGACCTTGCCCTCGGCGACCAGTTCGCCGAGGGCGCCGACGGTCTCCTCGATGGGCACGTCCGGGTCGACCCGGTGCTGGTAGTACAGGTCGATGCGGTCGGTGCCGAGCCGCGCGAGTGAACCGTGGACGGATTCGCGGACGTGCTCGGCGGAGCCGTCCTGGCGGCCCACGGTCGACATGTCGCCCGGTACGGCGCCGTCCATCCGGTAGTTGAACTTCGTGGCGATCACGTACTCGTCGCGGTGACCCCGGACGGCCTCGCCGACCAGGGACTCGTTGGTGAGCGGTCCGTAGACCTGTGCCGTGTCGAGGAAGGTGATGCCGAGGTCGAGGGCGTGCCGGATGGTCGCGGTGGCCTCGTCCTGGTCAGCCGTGCCGTAGAAGGCGGACATCCCCATGCAGCCGAGGCCGATGGCCGACACCCGGAGGTCCCGCAGACTGCGCTGTCGCACGTGAGCTTCCCTTCGTCTCGTCCCTGCTCGTCCGTGCCGTGGCCCGGCGCCGTCGTGGCGCCCCGGTCCGCGCGACCGGTCGGCCCCGTCTCCTGGGAGAGGACCCTACGGTGCCGGTGCCCTCCGGAGGCGGACCGGCACGGCCGGACGCGGGCACCCGTGGGGTGGGCGCGTCGACGGCGACCCCGGCCGGTCCGGTCGGCGGGTCCGGTCGGCGGGGCGAATGCGCCGACCGGGCGAGCGGGGCGTTCCCGGAACCCGTCAGGCCGTCGACGAGACGCCGTCGGCCGGTTCGCCGGCGGCACCGGTCGGCCGGCCGTCGGCGTGCCCCTGGCCGACGTGCGGGGTCTTCTCCCAGCTGAACGGGGAGAACGCCAGCTGGTGGACCGCCCGCCAGGCCGCGATCGACCACAGCACCGAGTAGAGCGGGGCGAAGACCGCGGGCCACCCGCTCAGGTCGGCCCGCCGGGCGGCCGCGAAGGTGATGCCGACCCGCGCGACGATCGACACCCCCTGGGCGACCAGCACCGGTGCCAGTAGCCCGGCACCGAACGACGACGGGAACAGGCCCGACACGGCGAGCACGGTGAGGGCGGCCGTCACCGGCAGGACCAGGGCGGTCACCGGGGCGCTCGCGACCACACCGAGCAGCACGAGCAGCCCCGAGGCGCGGAACCGGCGCAGGGTCCGGAGTGGGCGGCGGGTGTGCACGATCGCCGTCATCAGGAAGCCCTTGAACCAACGGGTGCGCTGGCGGACGAACGGCCCCGGCACGTCGAGGGCCTCCTCCCAGGTCACCGTCTCGATCATCTCGGTGCGGTAGCCGAGCGCCGCGCAGCGCATGCCGAGGTCGGCGTCCTCGGTGACGTTCCAGGCGTCCCAGCCGCCGAGCGTGCGGAGGGTGTCGGTGCGGAAGTGGTTGCTGGTGCCGCCGAGGGGGATCGGCATGCCGAGCCGCACCAGCCCGGGCATCGAGAACCGGAAACGCAGGGCGTACTCCATGGCGAACTGCCGGGTCAGCCAGTTCACCTCGGCGTTGTGGAAGAGCAGTTGTGCCTGGACACAGGCCAGCCGGTCGTCGGCCGAGGCGAACCGGGCGGCGACGCGGCGCAGTTGGAGGGGGTCCGGCCGGTCCTCGGCATCGAAGATCACCAGAAGCTCGCCGCGGGCCAGCATCAGCCCCAGGTTCACGGCCCGGGGCTTCGTCTGCGGAGGACCGGGCGGCAGGCGCACGATCCGGACGAAGGCGGGCGGATCGGCGGCGAGCACCGCCCGGATCGTGTCGGGGTCGTGCCGTTCCACCAGGACGAGCACCTCCAGCCGGTCCGGCGGGTAGTCCAGCGCGGCCAGGTGCCGGACCAGGGCGCCGATCACCCCGGCCTCCCGGTAGGCGGGCACCACCACGGTGTAGAACGGGAGGTCCGCGTCCGCGAGCGGCGGTTCCTCCGGGGTCCCGCGGCGTCCGCCGCTCAGCAGCCCGGCCACCGCGACCACCGCGTGCAGCAGGCTGTAGGCCGTCGCCAGTGTCGTCAGCAGCAGGAGCGCGACCATGGGCGCGACCACCACCGCCGCCAGGGCGCAGACCGCCCCGGCCGCGAGCGCCACCAGCTGCCAGCGGGCGAATCCGGACCTCGCCGCGAACTCCGGATGCCGGCGGGCGAACCCGTTGGCCATCTCGTCGGCCACCTCCGCCGACCGCTCCTCCAGGACCCGGTCCTGCGCCTCGGCCCCACCGCGCGCCAGTGCCTCGACCACGTCCACTTCGACGAACCCCGCCATGCCTCCCCCTCCTCGTCCCACCGGTGACCACCGGTTCGATGATCATCGGAAGTATCCCGTGTCCGCGGACCGGCGCCGGACCGGCGTCAGGGGCGGACGCCGCCGGCTACGACGTCTCCTGATTCCCCGTCAGGATCTGCCTGGGCCGCTCACCTCTATTGACCCGGATCACCGGCGCCTTTCGGTCGCGCAATCATTTTCGGCCGTAATCGAATCCTTGACGGTTCGCGCCGCATTCGACCCCCCTATCCTCGTGCCCGATCGCAGCTCTGTCGGAGCCAGGCGATACACGCACGGAATTCCCGCCCAAACCGCCCACGATGGGGGAATCCTCATGCCGATGCCCAAAGCCGCCCGCTTTCTTGCCGCCGCCGGTGTCGCGGCGCTGCTCCCGCTCTCCTTCGCGTCCAACGCGCACGCGGCCACGTACCTGCAAACCGTTGCGCTCGAGAACGTCACCACGGGGAAGTGCGCCGACCTGCCGGGCTACGGCTGGAACCCGCTCGACACCCGGGTCGGCCAGTACAACTGCAGCTACGGCGTGTACGACAACCAGATGTGGAACCTGGAGCAGACCCGCACCGTCGACGGGCGGCCCCTGTACCGGTTCGCCAACGCCAAGAGCGGCTACTGCCTCGACCTGCCCGACTACGGCGCCGCCCCGGCCGGCGCCCCCGTGTCCGTCTACACCTGCAACTCCGACCCCGCGAACGACAACCAGGAGTGGTACCTCGTCGACGTGGTCGGCAACGGGGGCTACGAGATCGTCAACTACCGGAACGGCCTCTGCCTGGACGTGGCCGGCTGGGCCGGCGACGGAAGCGACCGGGCCAACGACCTGCCCCTGACCGTCTACCCCTGCTACGACAGTTCGTGGCACGGCGGCGTCTACGACGGCTACGACGACCACATCTGGCGTTTCGCCGGCTGATCCCGCGCCAACCCGTCGACCCCGCACGCTCCTTGCGAAGCGTGCGGGGTCGGCACCACGCGTTCGCGCAGCGGCGTCCCGGTCGAGGGGGAGCGGCGCTGACAAGTCGATCACAGCTATGGACCCCACCGGAGACGGCAAAGTACGGTGGGCGCGTCGCCGGAGGCCCGCCCCGAAACGCCTTCGAGCCGACCTTTCCCGGGCTGCCCGACCGCACACGGCAGCAGCCCGCACGCAGCATCGGCAATGACAACCGACCAGCGCTCAAAAGGCGTTTGCACCGAAAACCCGACGGACGTGGCTCCGGTGCAGTGGCACGTTCATGTGGGGGATCGACAATGACGTCGGCGAGCATGTCCGAAACCGGCCGGGTTCATCGGGCTTTCGAGGAACAGGCGAGACGGACCCCGGACCACATCGCCGTGGTGGCGCAGTCGGTCCGGACCACGTACTCGGAGCTCGACCGCAGGGCCGCCGCCGTGGCCCGCGAGTTGCGCCGCCTGGGCGTCGGGCGGGGTTCGCTGGTGGGGGTCTGCCTGGACCGCGACGAGTGGCTGATCCCGGCGCTGCTGGGGGTCTGGAAGGCCGGTGCGGCCTACGTGCCGCTGGATCCGGCCCACCCGGCGGACCGCCTGGAGTTCATCGCCACGGACGCCGGGATCTCCCACCTGGTCTCCTCGTCGGCCGTCCTCGGGCGCCACGGGGACGGCCGCCGGGCTGCCGGCGTCGACCTGCTGCTCGTCGAGACGGTGGTCCCGGGCGCCGACGACCGCGCCGCCCTCGACATGTCCGGCGAGCCGACGGACGCCGCGTACGTGATGTACACCTCGGGCTCGACCGGCCGGCCCAAGGGCGTGGTGGTCGAGCACCGCAACGTGACGGCCCTGCTGCGGTGGGAGTCGTCCGTGTACTCGGCCGGCGAACTCCGCGGGATGCTGGCCGCGACGTCCGTCTGTTTCGACCCGTCGGTGACCCAGTTGTTCCTCCCGCTGCTCGGCGGCGGGACGGTGATCCTGGCCGAGAACCTGCTCGCGCTGCCTGCCCTGCCCGCGCGGGACCAGGTCACGATGGTCTACGGGACGCCGTCCGTACTGGCCGCGCTCGTGCGTGAGCCGCTGCCGCCGGGCGTGCGCACCGTCCGCGCGGGCGGGGAACCGCTCACCCGGGCCCTGGCGGACCGGATCTACGCCAACGCCGGCGTACGACGGGTCGTCCAGAGCTACGGCCCGACCGAATGCACCGTCAGCTGCGTGACCCACGAGGTGCCCAGGGCCGGGCGGGAGGAGCCGCCGATCGGGTCGCCCTACGCGCAGAGCGGCCTCTCGATACGTGACGGCGCCGGGAACCCGCTCGGCGACGGCGAGGTCGGCGAACTCTGGGTGTCCGGTCCGCTGGTCAGCAGGGGCTATCTGGCCCGGCCGGAGCTGACGGCCGAACGGTTCGTCACGGATGCGGCCGGAGTCCGGCACTACCGGACCGGCGACCTGGTCAGGCGGGCGGACGGGCTCCACCACTTCGCCGGGCGGGTCGACGACCAGGTGAAGGTCCGCGGCTTCCGGATCGAGCCGGGCGAGGTCCAGGCGACGCTCGCGGGGCACCCGGCCGTCCAGCACGCCGTGGTGCTGGCGCCGGCCGACGCGGACGGCACCCGGCAGCTGTTGGCCTACGCGGAGTCGGCCGACCGGACGCTCACCGAGGCGCGGCTGCGTGCCTGGCTCCGGGACAGGCTGCCGGACCACCTGGTGCCGTCCCGGATCGCCGTCCTCGACCGCCTGCCCGTCGGTCCGACCGGCAAGGCCGATCGCGCCGCACTGGCCGCGGTGGAGTTCGGCCGCGGGGTCGACACCGAGTACGTGGCCCCGCGCACCGACACCGAGCAGCGGATCACGGAGGTCGTCGCCGGTGCCCTCGGTCTGGCGGATGTCGGCATCCACGACGACTTCGGCGCGCTCGGCGGCCACTCCCTGGCGGCCGCTCGCGTCTGTGCCGTCCTGGGCCGCGACTTCGGAACGACCGTCCCGCTGGCGGGCTTCCTCGCCGCGCCCACCGTCGCCGGACTCGCCTCGCTGCTGCGAGCCCGGTCGGCCGACGGCTCGGGCACCGGGCCGGAGCCCGCGCTGGTCCGTCACACAGGGCGGGACACGTACCCGCTGACGTCCGCGCAGCAGGGGATGTGGCTGCTGCGGCAGGTCAGTTCCGCCGAGCGCGCCACGACCATCGCCTTCCGACTGGGCCTGCGCGGACTGCCGGGCACGGCGCGGCTACGGGCCGCGTTGGACGCGGTGGTCGAGCGGCACGAGGTGCTGCGCAGCGTCGTGCCGGCCGGCGTCGTGGCGGACGCCGCGGGCCGGGGAGTGGACGCCGCGGGTCAGGCAGTGGACGACGAACCGGTCGCGCTGGTCCGCCCGCCGGCCCCGGTGCCGTTCGAGGAGCACGATCTCAGGGGAGCGCCCGAGGCGGAGCGGGCGAGCAGGGCGGCCGAGCTGACTCGCGCGGCCGCGGGCCACGCGTTCGACCTCGCCACCGAGACACCGCTCCTCAGGGCCACCCTGCTCCGGCTCGACGACGACACCGCCGAACTGGTCGTCGTGACCGACCACGTGGCGTTCGACGGCTGGTCGATCGGCGTCCTGATGTCGGAGCTGGTCGGCATCCCGGGTGGTGGGGAGGACCACGGGTCGGGCAGCGGCCCGGACATCACGCCGCCGCCCGTACAGGTCGGCGACATCGCGCTGCACGAACGCGCGCTGGCCGCCGGGCCCGACCGGGTCGAGGAGTTGCGGGCCTTCTGGGCCCGGGAGCTGGCGGACGCCGTCCCGCCGCACGACCTCCTCTCCGCCGGGCCCGCCGGGCGCGCCGAGCCCGCCGGCCCCGGTCGACTGGTCGGCGAACGGCTGGCCCGTCCCCTCGACGCCGAGACGGCGGCGATGCTGCGCGAGCTCGCGGCCGACTGCGGAGCCACTCCGTTCTCGACCTTCCTGACCGCGCTCGGTGTGCTGGTCGCCGGCCTCACCGGCCGGTCCGACGTCGTCCTGGGCGCAGCCGTGGCGCACCGGGCGCACCCCGAGCTGGAGGCGGTCGTCGGGCCACTGGTCGGCATCATGCCGATCAGGCTGAGGCTGGCGGAGGGACTGTCCTTCCGGAGCGCCGTCGGCCGTGCCTCCGCCACGACTGCCCGCGTCATGGACCATCCGGGGTTCACCGTGCAGGACGCCTTCGAGGCGGCCGGCGTCGAACACCCCCGGGGAACGATCGGCACCCCGGTCGTGCTGTCGCTCCAGCCGGCCGGCCTCCCGGTGGCGGTGGAGCGCGACGGCGTCCGGCTGGAGCTGCTCGGCGAGGTGAGCAGCGGCGGAACGCAGGCGGCGCTGACCGTGTTCGTCAACGAGACGGTGCGGGGGCCCGAGCTCCAGATCGAGTACGACGTGGACCGGTTCGGCCCGGCCGACGCCGAGGCGTTCGCCGACCGGCTGCTCCGGGTCCTGCGCGCCGCGGCGGCCGATCCGGACCTTCCGCTGTCGGCCCTGGAGTTGGTGAGCGGAGCGGAGAAGGCCGCTCTGCTCGCCGCCGGCACCGGAGTCCCGCTGCCGGTCGACGGTCCGCGGACGGTGGTGGCGGCCGTTCTCGACCAGGCCGCCCGGCGGCCGACCTCGGTGGCCGCCTCCGACTCGGCCGGCGAACTCACCTACGCGGAACTGGCCGAACGGTCCCGGCGAGTGGCCGCGGCCCTGCTCGCGAGGAGAGCGGCCGAGCCCGCGGCAGGACCGGCGGCGGCATTCACCGTGGGGGTCTGCCTTCCCCGCGACCGGTACCTGCCCGCCGCCCTGCTCGGCGTCCTGCGAGCCGGTGCGGCCTACGTTCCCCTGGAACCGGACCAGCCCACCGAACGGCTGCGCGGCCAACTCGCCGACTCCGGGGCGACCGTCGTCGTCGCCGCCGAGGAGACCCTCGCGCTGGCCGGCGAGCTCGGCGAATCGGTCGGCGTCGGCGTCCTCGACCTGGGCGGCCTGCCCGACCCCGGACCCACGAGGCTGCCCGAGGCGGCGCCCGAGGATCTGGCGTACGGGCTGTACACCTCCGGTTCGACCGGCCGGCCCAAGGGTGTGGAGGTCACTCACGCCAGCCTGGCGGCCTTCGTGGCCGCGATGCGGATCAGGCCGGGCGTCCGGCCCGACGACGTGATGCTGGGTCTCACGTCACCGGCCTTCGACGTGTTCGGGTTCGAACTCTGGGTCAGTCTGGCCTGCGGACTCCGGCTGGCGGTGCTGGACCGCAAGGCCGCGGTCGACGGGTATGCCGTCGCGCGGTCCATCGACCGGGCCGGGGTGACGTTGATGACCGCCACGCCGACCACGCTCCGGATGCTGGTCGCCGCCGAGTGGTCGGCCCCAGGGGTGCGCGTCGTCAGCATCGGCGAGCCGATGGACCCCGGGCTGGCGCGCGAACTCCTGGCGCGGACAGGCGAATTGTGGAATGCCTACGGGCCCACCGAGAGCACGGTCTACTCGACCGTGGCGCGGGTGGAGACTCCCGTCGGCGAGGCGGTGCCGATCGGCCGCCCCTTGGCCGGGGAGACGGCCTACGTGCTGGACGCCATGGGCCGGCTGGTGCCGCCGGGAGTCACCGGAGAGCTGTGGATCGGCGGTGCGGGCGTCGCCCGGGGCTACCGGAACCGGCCCGAGGCGACCGCGGCGGCGTTCACCGCGGATCCGTTCACGCCGGGCGGACGGCGCTACCGGACCGGTGATCTGGCCCGCTGGCGGCCATGGGGATCCCCCCGGCCGGTGGGGGCACCTCCCGGCCTCCCCCAGCCTTCGGCCGGGGGGACCCCCATGGCCGGGGGCGCCGGGGGAGGCACCCTCGAATTCCTGGGCCGCCGCGACCAGCAGGTGAAGCTGCGCGGCCACCGGATCGAACTCGGCGAGATCGAGACCGCCCTGCGCGCGGAGCCGGCGGTCGTGGACGCGGCCGTCGTGCTCCTCGGCGACGGAGCCGACGCCCACCTGGTCGGCTACCTCGCGGTGGACCCCTCGGCGGTGACCGCGGACGCCTTCGGCACGCCCGCGGTGGAGGAGCGCCTGCACACCCGTCTCCCGGACCACATGGTGCCCCGGCGGTGGGTCGTGCTCGACGCCCTGCCCCTGACGGCCTCGGGCAAGGTGAACCGGGGCGCCCTCCCGGCGCCCGGTCGCGAAACCGGCCGCGAACAGGTCGCCCCGCGCACCGATGCCGAGCTGCTGGTGGCCGAGGTGTGGGAGACCGTCCTCGGGGCCACCGAAGTCGGTGCGCACGACGACTTCTTCGCGATCGGCGGGCATTCGCTGGCGGCCACCCGGGTCGCGGGCCGGCTGATGGCGGCGCTGGACTTCGCGCTGCCGGTGCGGCTGCTGTTCGAGCACCCGGTCCTGGCCGACTTCGCCGCCGCGCTGGAGGCCCTGCTGCTGGCCGACCTCGCCGAATCGGCCGACCTTGCCGAATCGGCCGACCCGGCCGGCCTCGACGACCCGGCCGACCCGGCCGAACCCGCCCGCCCGGCCTCCGGCACCGGCGGCGGTGCCGCATGACCGAGGTGTCCGCCGAGCGGCGGGACCCCCGGCTCACCAACGCGCTGCGCGCCCGGCTCGCCTCGGCCCGCCGCACCGCGGTCCGCGGCACCCCGGCGATACCCGCCCGCCCGGACGCGGGTGCTCCGGCCCCGCTGTCGGCCGCACAGACCCGGCTGTGGTTCCTCACCCAGCTGGATCCGGAGAGCACCGCCTACCACATCCCGGTCGCCCTGCACCTGCACGGACCCCTGGACCGTGCGGCGCTGCTGGGGGCGGTGCGCGATCTCGCCGAGAGGCACCAGGTCCTTCGGAGCCTGATCGTCGAGACCGACGGCGAGCCGGCGGCAGTGGCAGGCCCGGCGGACGCGGTACCGCTGGCCGAGGCCGATCTGACCGGGCCGGGCGAGCGGGAGTCGCTGGACCGCCGCCTGACCGAGGACCTGCGCCGGCCGTTCGACCTGGCCGTGGAACCGCCCCTGCGGGCGGTGCTGCTCCGGCTCGGCACCGACGAGCACGTCCTGGCACTGACGGTCCACCACATCGCCTTCGACGCCTGGTCGAGGACGGTGGCGGTGGCGGAACTGGCGGCACTCTACTCGGCGCGGCTCGGGCTGGCCGAGTCTCCCGCACCGCCACCGGTCCAGTACGCGGACTACGCGCACTGGCTCTCCCGGCGGCCGGAGGACGGGGACCGGGCGGAGACCGACCTGGCCTGGTGGGTCCGTGCGCTGTCCGGTCTGGAGCCGGTCCTGGACCTGCCCACCGACCTGCCCCGCCCACCGATCGCGGAACGGGCGGGCGCGGAAGTGCCGGTGGTCCTTCCGGCCGCCCTGACCGCCAAGGTGCGCGGGCGGGCCGCCGAAACCGGCTGCACGCCGTTCATGGTGCTCCTCGCGGTCTGGCAGGAGCTGCTGGCCCGGCTGTCGGGCGTCGACGACGTGCCGGTCGGCGTGCCCGAGGCGGGACGACGGCACCCCGACACCGAGCACACCATCGGCTTCTTCATCAACACCCTGACCATGCGGACCGACCTGTCCGGCGGGCCGAGCGGCCGGGAGCTGCTGACCCGGGTGCGCGACGCGGCCCTGGAGGCCTTCGCCCGCACCGAGGTCCCGTTCGAGCGGATCGTGGACCGGCTGCGCCCGGCTCGCGACCTCTCCACCACGCCGATCTTCCAGGTCCTCCTCAACGTGATCGACACCCCGACGGCGGCGCCGCGCTTCCCGGGCCTGACGGCGAGGGTCTTCGCACCGCCGGCGACGACGGCCAAGTACGAACTGAACCTGGCGTTCGCGGCCACCTCCTCGAACGGCACCGGCGACACCTACGAGGGGTCGCTGATCTACCGCACCGACCTCTTCGAGCGGCACACCGCGCAGCGGATCACCGAGTGGTACGCGGTCCTGCTGGACGGTGTGCTGTCCGATCTCGACCGCCCCGTGCGCGAGGTGGCCGTGGAACCGGTGGACGGACCGCTGCTGTCCGGGCCGCGCCGGCAGTTCGACCTGGAGCAGCCGCTGCACGGTCTGGTCGAGCGCTGGGCGGCCGAACGGCCCGACGCGACGGCAGTCGTGGGCCCCGACGGCGAACTCACCTACGGACAGCTGGACCGGCGGGCGAACCGGCTCGCGCACCGGCTGCTCGCGGCCGGAGTCGGACCGCAGGAACCGGTCGCCGTCCTGGCCGACCGCCGGACACCGCTCGTGGTCGCCCTGCTCGCCACGCTCAAAGCCGGCGCGATCTACCTGCCGCTCGACCCCGCGTACCCGGACGACCGGCTGGCCGACATCCTGTCGACGGCGGGTGCGCGGGTCGTCCTCGCGGAACGGGAGTTCGCGCGGCGCCTCCCGGGACGCGGCGCGGACACTGCGGGCACCCCCGCGGAGCTGCTGCTCCTCGACGGTCCGCCCACCCTGGAAACGCCACACGACCAGCCCGGAGGAGCACCCGGCGTGGCCGTCGATCCGACCGCGCCGGCCTACCTGGTCTTCACCTCGGGCTCGACCGGCCGCCCCAAGGGCGTCACCGTCGAGCACCGGCAGATCGTGCACTACCTGCACGCGGTGACGGAGCGACTGACCGGCTGCGGTGTCGAGGGGGGCGCGTTCGCCCTGGTGTCGACCCACGCGGCGGACCTCGGCATGACCAACCTCTTCGGCGCGCTGGCCACCGGCGGCACGGTGCACCTGGTGGACCGCGAGGTGGCCACCGACCCGCAGGCGTACGGGGAGTACCTGGAGGCGCACCCGGTCGACGCGGTCAAGATGGTGCCGAGCCACCTCGAACTGCTCGCCGCCCACGGGGACCTCGGCCGCGTGCTGCCCCGCAAGCTGCTCATCCTCGCGGGAGAGGCCTGCTCCTGGGACCTGGTGGCCAGGATCCGGACCGCGCGGCCCGAGCTGTCCGTGCAGGTGCACTACGGCCCCACCGAGACCACGGTGTCCGTGCTCGGCTGCGCCGTGGAGGAGACCCCGCCGGCCCGGCGTTCGGGGACGGTTCCGATCGGCCGGCCACTGGCCGACGTGGACTGCTACGTGGTCGACCCCGGCGGCCGGCCGCTGCCCGCCGGGGTGCCCGGCGAGCTGTGGATCGGCGGGCCGAGCGTGGCGCGCGGGTACTTCGGCCGCCCCGACCTCACCGACGAGCGCTTCGTCCCCGACCCGGTGACCGGCACCTCGCGGTGCTACCGCTCCGGGGACCGGGTCCGGCTGACCACGACCGGACTGTTCGAGTTCCTCGGCCGGATCGACGACCAGGTCAAGATCCGCGGCTTCCGGGTGGAACCGGGCGAGGTGGCCGCCGCGCTGCGCGACCTGCCCGAGATCGCCGAAGCGGTGGTGCTGCCGGTCGGCGAGGCCCGTGCCAGGCGGCTCGCCGCCTGGGTGACCCCCGCGGCGCCGGCGACCGGCGTGGACGTCGCGCGCGTGCGCACCGCGTTGCGCGAGCGACTGCCCGACTACATGGTGCCCACGGCGATCGTCGTGCTCCCCGCGCTGCCGCTCAACCCCAACGGAAAGGTGGACAGATCGGCCCTGCCCGCCCCCGAGCCGGCGGCGAGTACCGAGCACATCGCCCCGAGCACGCCGACCGAGCTGCGCGTCGCACAGGCCTGGGCACAGGTCCTCGACCTGGACGCCCCCGACGGCATCGGCGTCGACGACGACTTCTTCGCCCTGGGCGGGGACTCCTTCCGGGCCGTGCGCGCCGTCCGGGCGATCGACCCGACGCTCCGGGTGATCGACCTGTTCACCCGGCCGACCGTGCGCGAGCTGGCCGCGTTCCTCGACGCGGCACAGGCGGACGGGCCCGGCGGTGAGCGCCGCCTGCTGCACCGGCTGGCGGGCCCCCCGCCCGGCCGGCTCCCGACCGTCACCGTGGTGTGCCTCCCCTACGGCGGCGGTTCGGCCGCCGCCTACGGTCCGCTCGCCACGGAACTGGCCAAGGCGATCCCCGGCGCGGCCGTGCTGGCGGTGGAACCGCCGGGACACGACCCGGCGAGGCCGGACGAGCCGCTGCTCCCGCTCACCGTGCTGATCGACCGGGTCGTCGCCGAGCTGGCCGAGGCGGCCCGCCCGGCCCCGGGGACGGGCGGCCGGGTCAGCCCGGTGGCGGTGTACGGCCACTGCGTCGGCTCGGCCGCGGCCACCGAACTGGCGCTGCGTCTGGAAGCCGAAGGCGTCCCGGTGACGGGCCTGCTGGTCGGCGGGAGCTTTCCCGGCGCGCGGCTGCCGGGGCGTCTGTCGACCTGGCTGCGCAGCAGGTTCCCGGCCACCCGCTGGACGTCGGACCGGGCCTACCGGGACTTCCTGCGCACCCTCGGCGGCATGGACGACGACGGCGACGGCGACGGGGAAGCGGCCGAAGCGGCACAGCGGACCATGCTGCGCGCCCTGCGGCACGACGTGGACCAGGCGCAGGGCTGGTTCACCCGTGAACTGACCAGGGCGGACGCCCGCAGGCTACGGGCCCCGGTGCTCTGCGTGATCGGCGAACGCGACCGGTCCACCGAGCTCTACGAGGAGCGGTTCACGGAGTGGGGAGCCTTCGCCGACCGGGTGGAGCTGGCCACCCTCCCCAGAGCGGGCCACTACTTCCTCAAGCACCAGGCCGCCCAACTCGCCGCGCTGATCGGCGAGCGGCTCGGCGCCTGGGCCGGCGGCCTGCTGCCCGAGCGGATCGCCGACGTCACGGTCGTCGGCCGGACGGCGCGACACGACCTCAGGAAGTTCTACGTCGTCGCCGCGGGCCAGACCGTCTCGCTGATCGGCAGCGCGCTGACCTCGTTCGCCCTCGGCGTCTGGGCCTACCAGCGCAGCGGGCGGGTCCTCGACTACGCGCTGATCAGCATGCTCGCCATGCTCCCGGCGATCGTCGCGGCGCCGCTGGGCGGCGCGGTGGCGGACCGGATCGACCGCCGCCGGGTCATGCTCACCTGCGACGCCGTCTCCTCGACCGCCACGGTGTCCCTGGTGGCCGCGCTGTGGAGCGGCAGCCTGGCGCTCTGGCAGGTCGGCCTGATCGTGGGCGTCATGTCGCTGGTGACCGCGTTCCGGCGACCGGCCTACCTGGCCGCCGTCGCCCAGCTCGTCCCCAAGCCGTACCTGGTGCAGGCCAACGGGCTGGCCAACCTCGGTGCCGGACTGGGGACGCTGATCGCCCCGCTGGCCGGCGGCGCGCTGATCGGGCTGGTCGGCCTGCCCTGGGTGGTGGCCGTGGACGTCGCGTCGTTCCTCGTCGGCCTGGCCGCGCTGCTGTGGGTGCGCTTCCCCGACCGGCTCTTCCGGCGGCAGAAGGAGTCCTTCGCCCGGACCGTCGTCGGCGGCTGGCGGTTCCTGATCCGGCGGCGTCCGCTGATGATCATGATCGTGTTCTTCATGGTGGAGAACTACCTGGGCACCCTCGCGGTGACGCTGACGGTCCCGAGCGTGCTCTCCTTCAGCGGCACCACGGCGGTGGGCGTGGTCACCGCGGTCGGCGGCGCGGGTGCCGTGGCGGGCAGCCTGATCGTGGCGGTGTGGGGCGGCACCGCGCGGCGGGCGACCGGCATGGTGGGGTTCGTGAGCGGCGTCGGCCTGGGCGTCGTCCTGGTCGGCCTGCGTCCGTCGGTGACGCTGGCGGCCGTGGGAGCACTCGTCTGGTGGGCGTCCATGAGCATCCTCAACGCGCACTGGCTGGCCATCATCCAGCTCAAGGTCGGCCCGGAGCTCCAGGGCCGGGTGCTCGCCACCAACCAGATGCTCGCCGTCGCCATGACCCCGCTGGCCTTCCTCACCGCCCCGCCCCTCGCCGGGTACTTCTCCGGCCTGCTGAACCCGGGAGGGGCGCTGGCAGGCACCGTGGGACGAGCCCTCGGCACCGGGCCGGGCCGCGGCACCGGCCTGCTCCTCGTCACCTGCGGACTGCTGCTGATCGCCTGGGCCGTCCTGGGCCTGCGCCACCGCCCCTTGCGGTACATGGAGGACGAACTGCCGGACGCCGTCGCCGGTGCGGAGATCGCCGAGGACCTCGACGTTGTGCAGGCCGCGGCCGACCGCGCCCTGCCCGGCGGGGCGCGGTGACCGGGTCGGCCGCGACGGCCGGGGCGCCCATCAGGTCGTGAAGGCTTCGCGGAGCGGACCGGTGAAGGCGGGCCCGGAGGATCCCTCCTCGCTGGACGCGCTCGGCCGCGAACCGGGCCCACAGCGGTTCGACCAGGCATGACGGCAGGACAGGCACGAGCCCCCGGTGGTCACGGAGCGTAGAGACCTCCATGATCACCCGGGCTCGTGCCTGATCTTTTCTCCGCAGCCGTGGGCGGCGGTGCCGGAAGGCCGTCCGTGACCGAACCGTGTGGCGGCTCGTTGTCGGGACACGAGACTGGATGGCCGGTGACCGAGCGTCCCGCGCGCGACAGGGGCGCGGCTGCGCGCACCGTCCGTCCCGCACGAACAACGTTCCGTCCACCCGGCACGATCGCCTCCGCTCCGCGAGAAATGGGTCGTGGTCGAACCTTCGCGTACGCGCACGCCCGGGTGGCATCAGCCTCCGTGGCACGCGTCATCACCCGCACGGGCGCGATCGAGGCCGTTTGGAGGGGGTCGTCGGCCCGGCGACGCCCCGCCCGGCCGCTGCGTACCGCATTCCGTCCATCCGTCGGTCGGCTTCGGATCACGCATCCGACGGCTCTCCGTGCTTCCACGGCGGCCGTGCCATCGAAGATCCGGGCTGCGCCGGAGGCGGCTACGCCGGACGGTCCGCCGCCGGGCGGCATCCGCCGACGAGCTCGGTGCCCAGCGGGGTGATGCTGTGGAGCACGGAGGTGCCCTGGCGGCGGGTGATGACGAGGCCGGCCGCGCGCAGGACGGCGGCGTGCTGGCTGGCCGCGGCGGGGGTGACGCCGAGTCGCCGGCCGAGTTCGCTGGTGGTGGTGCCGGTGGCGATGGCTTCCAGCGCGGCGGCGCGGGTGCGGCCCAGCAGTGAGGGCAGGGCGGTGTCCCCCTCCGTCTGCATCCCCCGGACCGTGGTCCGGAAGGACACCGCGTCGAGTGCGACGGGGAAGGCCAGTTGGAGTGGCTGGTCGCGTGCCGCACAGCTGCGGTGGCTGTCGACGTTGGGCCAGAGGAAGAAGGACGGTGCCAGCAGCAGGCCTTGACCGTCCAGCCGGATCTCGGCGGCGTCGGCGGATGGGATCTCCAGTACGGGGGAGTGCCAGCGGACGGACGGGTGGAGCGTCGCCAGGAGGCCCTCGACCCCCTGTTCGGCCATGATCCTGCGGCGGATGGCGATCTCGCCGTGCACGGCGGCCGAGATGCGCTGCCAGAACGGGGCGACGGCGATGTCGTGGTAGGCCCGGAACGCCATGCTCATCCGGTCGAGTGCCGCGTGGTCGGCCTCGGCCAGGTCGTGCATCCATTCCGGTAGTGCGCGTGACGATCCGAGTGCGGCCAGTTCGGCGGCGATCCGCTCGGGTTCCGCGCGGAGCCGGGCGAGACCCTCGTCGAGGGTTCGGGTACCGCGTACCGTGGTGAGGAACTCCGGCCGGCCCATCGGCGCGTCGGGCGGCAGCAGATCGAGCAGCGGGCCCATGATCTCGCGGGAGAACCGGGACCGGACGAGCGCGCGCCACGGTCCGTAGGCGGACGCCTGGTCGCGACGCTGGAGCACACGGACGCTGTTCGCCGTTTCGGCGAGCGGATCCGGAGTGAGCGCGATTCGTACCCGTGAAAGATCATCGGAAGTCAAATGGACCCGCAACACTGGCTCCCCCTGTGCTATCGCCGGTGATTGCCTTCCGGGTCAGCTTCGTCAGGGTGATCGTTCCTGTCCAGTGTTTTGACGAAAGTGCCGTCCCCCGTCCGGAGCCGATCTTCATGGATGTGAATAAATGGCGAGTGCGATGACGGTAAAGGGAGCGTATTGCACAGCTCGGTGCGGTAGACGCTGTTGGCCGTGGTTTGTCCGGTTTGCCTCGAAGGGAACCGGACCGATCGCCGAATCCCCGATTCTCCACGGCTTTTAAGCGTGGATTGAACGTCCTCGACAACCCGGGGCGGCCGGGCGAGGGTAGTGGTGGCTGCCACCGCAGCGATAGGAATCCCGGCCACAGGGGGAGGCTGACATGCGTTACAACTACTGAGATTAACTAATTGATGCGGCCCAGGTCATGCACCTGGGCCGCATGTCAGCATTGCTGCCGCCGGTTCGTGAGGAATGCATGATGCTCGATTATGACCCGCTTTCAGCGGACGTGATTGCCGACCCGTATCCGGTTTACTCCGAACTGCGTTCGGCCGCCCCGGTGTTCTGGAGCGAACGGCTCGGATCGTGGGTACTGACCTCGTACGAAGACTGCCGTGCCGTCATCGGCGACACCGGGACGTTCGCGAGCGACTGGCGTCGCGCGGGCCATGACGAGAGCGGTGCGACGCCGTCCATGCAGTCGCTCGATCCGCCGGAGCACACGCCCGTCCGGAGGCTGTTCACCCTCGCCTATCGCGCACAGGACCTCGACGGCATCGGGATCCGGGCCACCGAGGCCGCGCGCGCCGTCTTCGAACAGCTGGCGGACGCGCCCGGGTTCGACTTCACCGCCCAGGTGGCCAGGCCGGTGGCGCTCCGTGCGGTCTGCGAGCTGCTGGGGGTGGAACCGCCCCCGGTGGCGAGCTTCGCCGAGCTGTCCGACGCGCTGGTCCGCGGCATGGACGCGGGTCTCGTTCCCGACGTGCTGGAACCGGCACTCGCCGCCCGGGTGGAGATCACGCGGCTGCTCGCCGAGTGGGCCGCCGCGGAGCCGAAGCCCGGCCTGGTCGCGGACGTGCTCGCCGGCGCCCGGAGCGCCGGCGTCCCGGACGACGAGGTCTGGAGCAACGTCCGGGTGCTGTTCCTGGCCGGCTTCAGCACCACCGTGGCCGCGGCCGTGAACGCGGTGCTCGCGCTGCTCCGGCACCCCGAGGCGCTCGGCCGGATGCGCGCGCCCGGCGTGCTGGAGACCGGGGTGGACGAACTCCTGCGCTATGACGGCCCGGTGCAGGGCACCACCCGGGCCTGTGTCACCAGGACGGAGATCGGCGGGGTGACGATCGAGCGCGGTGACCTGGTCATGGCGCTCTTCGGCGCGGCCAACCGTGATCCCGCGCGCTTCGAGGCCCCGGACGAACTCCGGGTGGACCGGACGAAGAACCGGCACCTCTCGCTGGGCTGGGGCCCGCACGCCTGCACCGGCGCGTCGCTCGCCCGCATCGTCATCCGGTCACTGGTGACCGCACTGCTCGACGCGCCGGCCGCCCCCCGGCTCGCCGGCGCCCCCTGGCGGGCTCCCCGGGCGACCCTGCGCTACCCCGACCGGCTGCCGATGACCTTCCTCCCCGTGGAGCATGACGCGTGAGCATCGAGACGAGCGCCTACCACCCGCTGGACCCGGCCGTCCACGCCGACCCGTACCCCGCCTACGCGGCCATGCGCCGCACCGGCGGCCCCTGTTGGAACGAGCGGTTGAACGGCTGGCTGGTCACCTCCTACCGGGACTGCCGGCAGGTGCTGCGGGACCACGAGACCTTTGCCGCCGACTGGCGGCGGGCCGGTGAGAGCATGCCGGACAGCGCGCTCAGCATCCACCATCTCGACCCGCCCGAGCACAGCCTGGTCGCCGGCCTGATCGCGAGCACCCTGCGGCCGCTCAGCTCACCGGAGTTCGCGGCGCGGGTGCGCGTCACCGTCGACGAGCTGCTCGACAGCCTGCCGCCCGGGCCGGTGGACCTGATCGGTTCCTTCACAGTGCCGCTGTCCCGCTGGTTCGTCCCCAGCGCCATGGGACTGCCGGAGTTCGAACCCGAGGTCATGGAACCGATCGCGGCGGCGATCATGCGCGCCATGGACGCCGGGCTGGTGCCCGAGGCCGGCAAGCCGGGAGCGGCCGCGCGCCAGAAGCTGACCGGCATGCTGAAGTCCTGGATCGACGACATGGAGCCCGGCGCCCCGCTGCGGAACCTGCTGGACGACGCCCGCCGGGCCGGCCTGCCCGAGCTGATGACGATCAACTCGCTGCGCACCCTGGTGGTCAACGCCTTCAGCTCCGTCCCCGGATCGCTGGGCAACTCGCTGTACGCGCTGGCGCGCCACCGCATCCCGCTGAAGGAGCACCTGGGCACGCCGGGAGTGCTCGACGGCACGGCCCCCCAGGAGCTTTTCCGCTACGACACCCCGCTGCAGGCGACCACCCGGCTGTGCGTCACCGACACCACGCTGTCCGGCGCCGACATCCGGCGCGGGCAGGACGTCGTGGTGTTCTTCGGCGCGGCCAACCGGGACCCGGAGCGGTTCCCGGAGCCCGACCGGATCGCGCTGGACCGAACTCCCAACGGGCACCTGGCTTTCGGCTATGGTGCGCATGCCTGCGCCGGGTCGATGCTCTCGAAGCTCCTGCTCGGCGAGGTGCTCCAGGCCCTGGCCCGCCGCGGCGCGTCCCTCCGGCTGGCGGACGAGGTCACCCGCCATCCGTACGCCACCATCCGGTCGCTCGCCGCGCTGCCGGTGGAGATCTCCGGCTGAGTGCCGGCCGACAGCCGACCGAGTTCGGCCCGAGTGCAGGCCGAGTTCCGACTGAGGAGAGGGGAGCCGCCCCCGTGAGCAGCACAGGCCGCTACCGCGACGCGCTCGCCGTGGCGGAGTTCCGCGCGATCTTCGCCGCCCATGTGGTCTCGGTCACCGGCATGGTCATCGCGAACTTCGCGCTGACCGTGCTCATCTACGCCAGAACCGGATCGCCGCTGCTGTCGGCACTGGTCTTCACCGTCACCTTCGCCCCGTACCTGGTCGCGGGGACGCTGCTGAACGCGCTGACCGACCGCCTGCCGATCCGACGGCTGCTGGTCTGGTGCAACCTGGCCTCCGCAGCGCTCACCGCGGTGATGGCCGTCCCCGGGACCCCGGTGGTGATGCTGCTGGCACTCGCGTTCGGGCGCGGCCTGATCGCCCCGGTGATCGCCGGGGCGCGCGCGGCCACCCTTCCCGATGTGGTGCCCGGGCCGGCCTTCGTGCCGGCCCGCAGCCTGCTGCGACTGGTGTCGCAGAGCGCGCTGCTCGGGGGCACGGCGGTGGCCGGCGTGCTGCTCACCGGCGTCTCGGCGCCCGGCGTGCTGATCGGGAACGCCGCCTGCTTCGCGGTCTCGGCCGCGCTGCTCAGGTTCGGCACCGTGGAACGCCGCCCCGAGGACACCGCCGAACGCCCGTCCCTGATCCGGGATTCGATCGGCGGCATGGGCGCGATGTTCCGGGTCCGACCGCTGCGGAGGGTCCTCCTGCTCAGCTGGGCCGTCCCCGCGCTGGGCGTGGCCGCCGAGGCGCTCGCCGTCCCGTACACCGGGAGCGTGCACGCCGGGAGCCTCGGCGCCGGCCTCTTCCTGTCCGCCGTCCCGGCCGGCGCCGTGCTCGGCGAGGTGCTCACCAACACCCTGGCCGACGCGGGCCGGCAGGTCCGGCTGGTCGGCTGGGCCGCCGCCACCGTCTTCGCGCCGATGCTGGTGTTCGTCCTCCACCCGCCGCTGGCCATCGCCCTGCCACTGCTCGTGGTGAGCGGCCTCGGTTTCGCCCACCACCTCGGCCTGGACCGGCTGCTGATGGACGTCGCCCCGGAGGAACTGCGCGGCCGGGCGCTCAACCTCCAGTCCACCGGCCTGATGTTCTGGCAGGGCCTCGGGTTCGCCGCGGCCGGTGCGGCCGCCCAGTTCCTCGGCGCGGCCCAGGTCATCGCGCTCGCCGGCTGCTGCGGCCTGCTCTGCGTCGCCTGCCTGATCGGGCCCGGACCCGCCCGCCGACCGGAACACCGCACCGACGCCCCCGTCACCGCTGCCTCGGAGTGAAGAGTTGATCGACCACGAGCCCGTCATCCGCCTCGGAGTGAAGAGTTGACCGATCACGAGCCCGTCATCGACCAGGAACGGTGGAAGGCCAGGTTCCGGGCGGCCCGGGTCGGCCTGCCGGAATGGGCCGCGGACGCCCCGGCCCGCAGCTTCCACCGCTCAAACGCCTCGGGAACCTGGGAGATCCACGCCCGGGACGAAAGCACCGGCACGGCCCGGCAGGTGACCCACCGGGCGAACGGAACCCTCACGGCGGCCATCGACCCGGCCGGCGACTGGCTGTGGTGGTTCGCCGACGCCGACGGCGGTGAGTACGGCGTCTGGATGCGCCAGCCGTTCGACGGCGGCGACGACGAACCGGCCGTCCCGGGCCTGGAACCGGCCTACCCGGCGGGTCTGGCCCTGGGATCGAGCGGTCTGGCGGTCGTCGGCGGTACGGTCCGCGGCGGAACCACCATCCACCTCTGCGTCCCCGGGAAGAGCCCGACGGTCCTCTACCGGCACGAGCAGGACGCCTGGGTCGCCGCGCTGTCCCGGGACGAGTCGCTCATCGCGATCGGGCACAGCGAGGCGGGGGACAGCCGGCACCCGGCCGTGCGGGTGCTGCGCCCGGACGGAACCGTGGTGGCCGACCTCGCGGACGGGCCCGGCCTGGGCGTGCGGGCCGGAGCCTTCTCCCCGGCCCCGTCCCCGTCCCCGGGCGAGGCGTTCCTGCTGGTGGAGCACGAGCGGCGCGGCCGCCCCGAACCCCTGCTCTGGGACGTCCTGACCGGCCGGCAGGAGGAGATCGTCCTCGACCTGCCCGGTGAGCTGACCGCCTCCTGGTACCCGGACGGCTCCGCCCTCCTGATCACCCACACCCACCACGCCCGTCACCAGCTCTACCGCTACGACCTCGCGCACAAGGAGCTGACCCGCCTGCCCACCCCGCGTGGCGTCATCGCGGGCGCGGCGGCCCGGCCGGACGGCACCGTGGCGTTCGCCTGGACCGACGCGGCCTCGCCACCGGTCATCCGCTCGACGTCCGGATCGGTGCTCCTCACCCCGCCGGGTCCGACACCGCCCTCCTCCGTCCCCGTGGAGGACCTCTGGGTCGACGGACCGGGCGGCCCGATCCACGTGCTGATCTCCCGGCCGCCCGGCGGCGGTGAGCAGCCCCACCCCTGCCTCTTCGACGTGCACGGCGGCCCCGCGGGCTGGAACGACGACTCGTACAACCCGCCCGCCGCCGTCTGGGTGGACCAGGGATTCCTGGTCGTGCACCTCAACTTCCGCGGCTCGACCGGCTACGGCTCGCAGTGGCGCGACGCGATCGAGGGCCGCCCCGGACTGACCGAGCTAGAGGACGTCCACGCGGTGCGCGACCGCCTGGTGGCCGACGGGATCGCCGACCCGGCCCGGATGGTGCTCTCCGGCCGGTCCTGGGGCGGCTACCTCACCCTGCTGGGCCTCGGCCTGCGGCCCGAGGCCTGGACGCTCGGGTTCGCCGACGCGCCGATCGCGGACTACCTCACCGCCTACCGGGACGAGACGGAGATGCTCCGGGCGTACGACCGCTCGCTCTTCGGCGGATCCCCGGACGAGGTGCCCGAGCGGTACCGGCGGTCCTCCCCGCTCAGTTACGCCGAGCGGGTCCGCGCCCCCGTCATGATCCTGGCCGGGGAGAACGATCCCCGCTGCCCGATCCGGCAGATCGACCGGTACGTCGAACGGCTGGGCGAACTGGGCAAGGAGTGCCGGGTGTACCGGTACGACGCCGGTCACGGCTCGCTGGTCGCGGAGGAGCGGATCCGGCAGACCATCGAGATGATCGACTTCGTCGGCACGCACATCACCACGTCGTGATGTTCAGGGCAGTTCGCCTCGCCGCTCGTACGTCCACACCGCGAGCTGCGTGCGCGAGGTGAACCCCAACTTGCCCAGGATGCGTTCGACGTGGTTCTCCGCGGTGCGCTGGGCGATCGTGAGGCGGGCCGCGATGTCCTTGTTGGTGAGGCCTTCGGCGACCAGTTCCGCGACCTGGCTCTCGCGCTTCGTCAGTCCCGGCACCCCGGCCGACTCGTCCAGGACGTAGGCCAGTGCCTCGTCCACGGTGGTGCGCGCTCCGCGGCGGAACTCACGGTCGAAGGCGGCGACTCCCAGTGCCTCCCGTACCTCGGCGTCCAGGCGCAGGTGCTGCGTGCGCATGAACGGTGCCGCGCCGAGCCGCCCGCCCAGCGACTCCCACAACAGGTGCAGCACACCCAGGAGCCGGGCCGCGCGCCGCGGGGCGTCCCGGGCGCTCCAGGCGATGACCTCCACGCACATGGCCACGTCCCACCAGTCCTGGAAGGGGCGCAGCCGGGCGATGGCCGCCCCGGCCCGCGCGGTCGCGTCGGCGGGTTCGCCCGCGCGCAGGGCCAGCAGTGCGCGGGCGAGCAGGGCCATCCCGTGCAGCCAGGACTCGCCGTGTGCGAGGGCGGCCGCCTCGACCTCGCCGCACGCCTCGGCGGCCGCGGCGGCCTCGCCCCCGTAGGCGTGCGCGATGGCGAACTTGACCCGGCACTCGAGCGCCGCGTCGAGGCAGCCCAGCTCGCGGAAATCGGTGCGCGCCCGCGCGAACAGCTCGGCGGCGTTCGCGAAGTCCCCGCGCCAGACGGCGAGGATCCCGTGGTGGTGCCGCACCCACGCCGACTCGCGCCGGTGCCCCCCGTGCCCGGCCGCTTCCCGCGGACCGGCCAGGTCCCGATGGGCCTCGGGGCTCAGCAGCTCAGGTTGTTGCCCGGTACGGTGCCGAGCAGTTGGGTGAAGCGCTGGTAGGCGTTGATCCGGCTCTGCACCTGTGCGGGGGCATGGTGCCCGGCCCGTTCTGGGTGTTCCAGTACCAGAGCGCGGTCTTCCAGGCGACCGCCGGATCGGTCCGCACCAGGTTGGGGTGGCGCAGCAGGTCGATGCCGAGGGCGTCGCCGGCCGCCTTGTAGCTGAAGTTCCAGCTCAGCTGGATCGGGCCGCGGCCGGGGACGCGGCGCCGGGGCGGCGAGTGGCCCTCCCGCCGGCCGGGCCGACGAGAGGGCCGGGGTGGGCCGGGGTGCGGGCCTACTTGGCGAGGCCGTAGCCGCCGACCGCGGCGTACACGGTGTCGGCGACGTGACGCGGCGCGGAGTCGGTGGTGGTGGTGACGGGCGGTTCGCTGCCGTTCTGGTCGCGCAGGTTGAGGGTGGTCGAGCCGCCGCCGTCCATGTTGACGGCGTCGACCAGGTTGAGCGCCTTGAGCAGCTGGGCGAGCTCGCTGCGGGTGGCCCCGGCGGCGAGGGGCGCGGGGCCGCCCTTCTGTCCCTCGACGGTGACGAAGAAGAGGTGGCCGAAGCCGTCCGCGCCGCCGGCGGTGCGCCAGGCCCGCGCGGTGTCACCGGGCACCTGGTAGACGACCGTGGCGTCGCGGATCAGGACGTCGCCGACGGGGGTGGCGTACATCGCCGGGTCGATCGGCCGCTCGACGGCGCCGGCCGGGGCGCGGCCGAACCAGGTGTCGGCGACGGTGTCGCCGAAGCGGGTGTCGGTGACCACCGTGTGCAGGCTGACCGGCCTGCCGGCGCAGGCGTTGTCCCAGAGCCAGGCCGCGCCGTCGCCGGTGCCCTCCAGGGCCCGTCCGCCGGGCGGCACGTCGTGGCCGCCGCGCGGGGCGTCGGAGACGATGCCGCCGGCGGTGGCGCCGGGGCGGAAGCAGGCGGTGGCGACGCCCGCCGCGTTGAACAGCACCTCGACGCCCGGGTCGTCGTCCGTGGTGGTGGCGGTCTGCTTGAGCAGGTCGGCGGCCGGCGTCCTCGCCCCGAACTCGGGGGTGAACTCGACGATCTCCGACGGGTCGAAGCAGACGCCGCCGGCGACCGTCACGTCCGTGTTGGCGGGGTCGGTGTTGCGCAGGCAGTGGCCGGCCCGGCCGGGGAGCCGGTTGACGCCGTCGACCTTGCGGCTGACGGTGGCGTCGTCGGAGAGCCGCACGGTGAGCGCGGTGCCGAGCTCGGTGATGTACGGGCGGCCGTTCTGCAGCATCAGCACGGAGTTGGCGGGGCGCAGCCCGACGGCCTTGCCGGTGACGGGGTCGTAGGCGTAGCGGCCTCCGCCGGCCTCGCTGAGCAGCCGCCCGTTCTTCATCGAGGTGCCGCCGAGGTCGCCGAGGTAGATCCGGGCGGTCTGGTCCAGGACCACGCCGTCGTCGAAGTAGCCGCCGTTGACCCCGAGGTAGGGGCGACGGCTGGTCACGCCGGTGGTCTGCTCCAGCATCTCCTGGACGGTCTGCGTGGTGTACATGCCCTGCCCGATCGAGCCGTCGAAGGTGATCGGGGCCCGGTTCGGGTCGATGTCCATGACGTTGACCGTCCACGTGCGGTCGGCGTCCTGGTAGACGGTGCGGGTGATCCCGGGGAAGGGCGTGGTGGCCTCGGCCTGGGCGAGGGTGATGGCGCCCAGGACGATGTCGCCCGGGTTGGTGTCGCCGGTCGCCGCGCCGGCCAGGCCGCTGCCGGGGACGGCGAGGACGGAGGCCGTCAGGCCGAGGGCGGTGGCGGTCCGGATCGCGGCGGCCCGCCGGACGAGGGTGTGCTTCATGAGGGGGCTCCCGGTTCAGCAGAAGTCGGTGGCGGGGCGGCCGTTGGCGGCGACGACCAGACGGTCGGAGCTGAGCGTGCCGGCGTAGGGCGCGGGGACGAAGGTGCTGTCGCCGCTGAGGACGACGAAGGCCCGGTAGGTGGAGCCGTTGGCGGTCCAGGAGCCGGTGAGCCCGTTGTCCGGGTAGAAGCAGGCGTGCTTGGCGGTGTGGTTGAAGACGGAGACCGTGCGGTCGTTCCACTCGGCGCCGTAGTCGCGGACCTCGTCCTCGGTGAGGGAGGTCATCGCGCCGCGGCCGCCCTCCTCCGCGAACAGGCAGAGCCGGCCGGTCTCGCAGCGCTCGTAGCCGGTGAAGCAGCCGGCCTTGGACTTGGCGCCCTTGACGGAGGTGACCTTGCCGTCCAGGTGGGTGCCGAGGTCGGCGAGGTCGGCCTGGCCGCCGGGCCGGACGGCCTGGACGGTGCCGCCGTAGGCGCCGTCGGCGTAGAGGCAGGCCCAGTAGGCGGACTGGTTGTCCACCGAGCGGGCCCGGTCGTTCCAGGCGGGGTCGACGCCCTGGACGGGGACCCGGGGGTCGTTGGCGAGCTCGGCGCCCTGGCCGCCGTTCTGGTCGTAGAGGCAGAAGCCGCCGACGGCGCAGTGGCTGGTCCAGCTCGCGGCGGTGGCCCGGGTGCCGGGCAGGAAGGCGATCACGAGCGCCACGAGCAGGATGCCCATGACGGCGCGCGGGAGGTGTTGCCTCACGGCGGAGTTCCCCTTTCGGTGAAGCGGTGGTCGGAACACGGTGGAACGCAGGGCGCGGGCCGGGCGGCCGTGCGGCCGCCCGGCCCGGGCTCCCGGCCCGGTCAGGGACCGGTGGTCGTCGGGATCTCGGTGTTGTAGTCCGCGAGCCTGGCGATCTGAGCCGCACTCAGGATCCCCTGGTAGGCCCAGACGTCGTCCAGCTCGCCGGAGAAGTACTCGCCCCAGGTGCCGGCACCCGTCCTGGCCCGCCCGAACTGCAGGCCCGGGCCGGCGTCGAAGGGCCGCCTGGCCGGGCCCCACGAGGTCCGCGAGACACAGGAGTCGCCGCTGGTGCAGAGCTGGTTCTCCGGCTGCCCGTTGACGTACAGCGACAGCTGTCCCGCCAGGGCGTCGTACGTCACCGCGAGGTGGGTCCAGTTCTCCAGCACGCTCGTGGCGGGGGAGTGGGCGACCACGGTGCGGCCGGTGGTGGCGCCGTCGCCGGTGTTCACCTCGGCCTGCCACTCGCCCAGGTGGGCGCCGGTGGCCGGATCGTCCTTCAGGTAGTGCCAGCGCACGGTGACCGCGTCGCCGTTGGCGCCCGCCTGGGAGAGCACCGTCATGTCCCGGGTCGGGACGCCGGCGGTGTCCGCCCACGCGGCGAGGGTGAAGCTCTGGTCGGCGTGCAGCGGGGTGGTGGCGCTCTGCGCGTAGCCCTTGACGCCGTCCAGCTGGAGTGTGCCGGGAGTGAGGAGGAGCCCGCCGCCCGGGTTGGTCCTCGCGCCGTCGCCGAACTGCGCTCCGGAGGCGGTGCTGTTGTCGTCCGGCGAGACGAGCGGAGAGCCGGCCGCGGTGTCGAGTCGCCAGCGGCCCACCAGCTGCGGTCGCTGCTTGACCAGGTCGGCGGCCTCGGTGGCGGTCACCACCCGGTCGTAGAGGCGGACGTCGTCGATGTCGCCGTCGAAGAAGTCGCCGTTCCTGCCTTCCCGGCTGATGGCGCCGATCTGCACCGGGCCGGGGTCGGGCCAGGGCGTGGTCTGGACGTAGTCCGTCTCACCGACCAGCGTCCCGTTGATGTACAGGCGCAGCTTCTGCGCGGTGGCGTCGGAGACGCCGAGCAGGTGCGTCCACTGGCCCTCGTTCGGGCCGAAGCAGGGGATGCCGTTGACCGGCCCCGTGCAGACCGGCTGGACGGCGCGCACCAGGGTGTCGGCGGCGCTGTCCTCCTTGTAGCGCCCGAAGATCCACTTCTTGCTGTAGGCCGAGTAGTAGAGCGAGAACTCGTTGTTGTGGGCCCCGATCTGGTCGAGCACCACGCGCGCGGCGGTGTCGCCGTCGGCGAGCTTGGGCAGACGCACCCAGCTGGAGACGGAGAAGCTCCTCGTCCCGTCGACCACCGGCCGCGCGGTGCGGGCGTAGCCGCTGGTGCCGTCCAGGCGGATCGCCTTGTCGGCGACGCCGGGGATGCCGAGCTGCGCCGCGCCGGAGACCGTGAGGTCGTCGGACTCCGACGCGCCGGGTGCGGTGCGGGCGTTGCCGTCGAGGTGCCAGACCGCCTTGGCCGGGAGGCCGGTGGCGAGCTGCCGGTCGGCCGCCACGTCGGTGGCCTCGCTCGCGGACAGCGCGCGGTCCCACACCTTCACCTCGTCCAGCGCGCCCGACCACGGGTCGTTGTAGCCGCCGCGGTAGCGCATCCGGCCGAGCTCCAGCGACCCCCGGGCCGACCAGGAGGCCGGGGCGGCCACCGGCGCACCGGCCGGCACGCCGTTGACGTACAGCATCACGGTCCTGGCCGCGGCGTCGTACACGCCGGTCAGGTGCGTCCACTGGTTCAGCGCCGCCGGACCGGTGGCGCCGGCCAGTTGGTAGCCGTAGCCGACGTCGTCCGTGCTGACCGTCTCGAAGGCCCAGCCGCCGTTGCGCACGCCGAGGCTGAAGCCGGGCATGTACGACCCGGACTGCGAGACCGCCGAGCGGTTGCGGTCGGCGTTGGCGAGCTTCACCCAGGCCGAGACGGTGAAGCTCCTGGCGGTGTCGAGCACCGCGCCCTGGGTGCTCGCGTAGCCGTTGGCCGTGGCGTCGAAGGCCAGGGCGTCGCCCAGGTGCCCGGGGGACTGCGGGCTCGCGCCGGAGCCCAGCGCGGCGTCGGACCCGCCGCCCGTGCCGGTCAGCCTGGTGCCGGAGGCGTCGTCCATGGACCACCCGGCGCGCTGTGGCTGGCCGGCCAGGACGTTGAAGTAGTACGTCTCGGGCTGCGAGGCGTTGCCCGAGCCGTCGATCGCGCGGGCGGTGAGGGTGTGCAGGCCGGGTTTCTCCGGCAGAAGGTTCACCGTGGCGGCCGCGCCGCCGCTGACGGCCACCTCGTTGGTCAGGGCCGTGCCGTCCACCACCCACTGGTACTTGGCCACGTCGGTGGCCTTCGACCTGACGGTGAAGCTTCCGTAGCGGCCGACGCCGTCGGTCCAGGGCAGGGCGGCGGTGGCGTCCGAGGAGCCCGGGTAGGACGAGGACGTGATGGCGGGGCCGTCGGGCGCGGTGGTGTCGACGGAGAAGTAGCAGTCGGTCGGGTCGCCGTCCGAGGACCACGGCCCCCACTCGGCGCCGTCCCAGGCCCGCACCTCCCAGCCGTACTGGCCCTTCGCGGGCGCCGGCAGCGCGGGCAGGGTGATCGAGAAGGCCGAGCCGGAGGCCTTGAAGGTGTCGGAGCCGGGCGCGGTGCCCTCCGCGCCGGTGGACCACCAGCGGCGCCGGAAACCGGTGGTGCCGTCGTCCCAGGCGGCGGCGAACTGGAGGCCGACCGCCTCGCCGTCCGGGTCACCGGCCTTCGCGGTGAGCTGGGGCCACTTGTTGAGCTTGACCCCGGTGGACACGCACATGCCGGGCGACATGGTCAGGTCGCTCATCGGGGTCTGGCGCGGAGGCACGTTGTAGCGGACCCGCAGCGCGGCGTCGTCGGTGAACTTCTTCCAGCCGTAGAGGTCGCTCTCGTCGCGGGCCCGCAGCCCGAAGGTGGTGGACGACCAGCCCCAGTTGGCCGCGTCCTGGACCAGGTCGCGGACCGGGCCCGAATCGCCGCCGAACTCCAGCTGGCCGGCCGGGCAGTCACCGCTCCAGCCCTTGGCCGTCCAGATGGTCTGCAGGTAGCGGTTCCAGAACCCGCTGCCGTTCTGGCTGTCCCAGGTGAGGCCCGAGCTGATGTAGCCGGTGTTCCAGAGCTCGACCGGCGTCTGGTGGGTGCAGTCGAAGGACCAGCTCTCGTTGGCGACGAACTCGGCGCTGAGGATGTGCTTCCCGGCGAACTGGCTGGTCGGCACCTGGAAGAACGCCCGCTTCACGTCACGCGGCTGACAGCGCGAGGTGTCGCCGCAGTACCCGACGCCCCAGTCGCCGACGTACTTGCCGTTGTAGGTGAAGTGCCAGTACGACTGCGAGTGCCAGTACTGCGAGACGCCCGCCCAGTCGCCGGCGTGCGGCGTGCTCCAGGCCGGGTCGATCATGACCGGGTAGACCGTGCCCGGGTCGTCCAGCATGGACCGGTCCGGGGTGAGGACCATCCCGTCCTGCGTCTTCGGCAGCTCCACGCCGATCCGGGCCACCTTCGCCCCTTCGCCGGGGGCGGCCAGGGACGGGGCCTCGGGCGCTTGGGCCGCGGGTTCCTGGGCGGCGGGCGCCTGCTCCGCGAGCGATCGCTCCTGCGGGCGGGAGGTCTGCGCGGGCTCGGCGGCCGGCGCCGCCTTGGTGGCGGAGTCCCACATCACCGGGGTCGGGGCCTCGAAGACCGTGCCGCCGGCGCCCTTGTCGACGGCCGTCATCGAGCCGTCCGCGGCCTGCGCGACCGTCAGGCCGTCGCCCTGGAGGCCGAGCCGGAGCCGCCCGAGCTCGGGGTTCTTCGCGGCCTGCGGGGTGTGCACCACGAGGACCTGGGTGAACCCGGTCCGGGTCGCGGTCAGCCGCAGGTCCACGTCCGGCAGGACCGAGTGGTACTCGGCCGTACTGCCCTTCAGGTCGGGCTTGGGCAGCGGCTTGGGCCAGCTGAGCTTCAGCTCCCGGCCCGCCGAGGCCATCCGCACCAGCGGACGGCCGCTGCCGCCGCCCGAGAACTCCACCTCGGCCGTCGCCGCCTTGGCCGCCACCACGCCGCCCGGCCGCTCGGTGAGGGTCGGGTCGATGTCCACCCAGGTACCGCCCCGGCGCACCCAGTGCGGCTGGACGTACGTCGTCGTCACCAGCTGTCCGTCCGGCTGCGCGACCGTGTCACTGGACTCGCTCCGCTTCTGCGCGACGTCCACCGGTTTGCCCGTCCGCCGTGCCTCGGCGACCGCGAGGCCCTCCGGCCCCTCGGCGGAAACCGCACCGGCCGCTGTCGCCCCCTGACCGGGCCCGGTGCCCACGGCACCCGCGCCGCCCGCGGCGGTCGCCGGAACGACCCCCGCCCCGAGCAACGCCCCCACGGTCAGCGCGGCGGCGAACCAGCCCTGGGCGAATCGCCTCCACCTTTTTCTTTGCACTGTTAACCAATTCGAGATCGACCGACATCGTGAAATGACGGCACCGAATCGGGCCTGCGGGGAGGTCCACGGAACGGGTGAAACCGATGGGGATGCGGCCGGAATCGGAGACATCCCGCCTGGTCGGGCATCGGGTCCGCACTCGATGTCCCGAGCGCGCCGTCGTGTGCGCCCCGTGAAGGCCGTTTCCTCGGCGCCAGGGCAGAACTGTAGGGGGCGCGGGCGGTCGGCAGGCCGGGGCGACCTGTCCGGGCGCCTGTCTCACGCCTGTCTCACGGCTCTGACCTGCTGTTGTTCAAGTCGGAAAGGTACGGAATTGGAGACACCGAAGGGGGATCGGAGGGTTCGACAGCGGGATCCTGGTGCCCGGATCGGCTCTCCCATCCGGCATACAGGTTCGTATACGATTCTTGAATCACTGCTGACGGAACCCAAGTCGAAAGGATTTCAGGGAATTGACCAGGATGCGTTTCGCGCCGTGCGCGCGCCGACCGGGATCGTACGGTGCGGTGTGGCACCGTACGGGGTGGTGCGGCGCCCGCCGGTCGCGATGATCGCCTCGGCCCGGAAGAATGCGATGCAGTCGATCAGCGAGCCGATCGGCGGCCCGCCCGGCGCGGCGTTGCGCATGCCGACCAGCGCGAACAGGGTCGCCGCCATCCCGCCCACGACGGGGACCGGAAGGCCCTACGGCGCGATCTCGAACGCGGGCGGCTCGAGACCCGCGAGGCAGCCGGTGTCCGGTGCGGTCGGGGTGTCGAAGAACGACCGTGTGATCGACTGGGCGCACGGCGAGTCGGCGAAGACCACGTGGGCGACGTAGGGGACCGTCACCTCCGTGGAGCGGCTGAGCGTGCGGGCGGCGTACGGCCCGCTGCTCGGTGCGGTCTGGGCGTCGAACCCGCCGGAGAGCACGAGGGTCGGGACGTCGCTGTCCGTCACGTCCCGGATCGAGTCCGGCGCGGCGGGAACGTCCCAGGCACGGCAGTCCGCCTGGAGGAAGGCGAGCAGCGGGGCATTGGCCACCACCGACCGGGGGAAGGACGGGAAGGCGCGGTGCCCCGCCCGCATCACGTCGGCCCGGCTCTCGAACGGCGTCCACTCGCTGCAGAAGACGCCGTAGGCGAGCCCGTGGGAGACTCTGCCGACGGCCTGCGGGCTGAGCTTGCCGCCCGCCCACTGCTCGGCGATCCGCCGGGGGTCGCCGTGGGCCAACTCGTCGATGGAGCGGGGCACTCCGGCCGCCAGATGGGTGGCGGAGACCAGCCAGTTCACCAGGACCCCGCCGTCCAGTACGACCTCGACCGGCTCCGGGTGGCCCGGGACGGTGACGGTGGTGGTGACCGGGTCGGCTTCGAGCTCACCGACGAGGCGCTCGAAGGTGCCCTTCAGGTCCGGGTAGCGGTCGGCGCAGGCGGGCTGCCGCGCGCAGGCCCCGAACAGGCCGTCGAAGCCCTCGCGTGCCGCCTTCCACGTCACGGCCCCGCCCGCCAGGGACGGCGGCAGCACGCCGTCGATGCCGACCGAGCGGATGCCCTGCGGGTGCAGGCGCAGGTAGGTGAGGGCCAGGTCGGTGCCGTACGAGATGCCGAAGACGTTCCACCGCTCGACACCCAGCGCCCTGCGCAGGTCCGCGTAGTCGGCGGCGCTCTCGGTGCTGTTGTAGGCGCCGAGCTCGGCGCCGCGGCCCTCCAGTTCGTCGTGGCAGGCCCGCGTCGCCCGGACGTGCAGGCGCCCGGTGGAGCGCGCGCCGTAGACGAGGTCGAGGGCGCTCGCGTTGAACTCGTCGATGTTCGGGCAGGTGAGCGCCGGGTCGGCCGAGTAGGTCCCGCGCTGGGACATGAAGATCACGTCCCGGTCGCGGTTCAGGTCGCCGTTGAGCGCCAGGGGGATCTCGGAGACCGCGTCGTCGCCGGGCCCGCCGGCGAGCCACACGATGGGGTCGTCGGCCTTCCGGTGGGTGGCCGGCACGATCGCGACGCCGAGGGTGATCTTCCGTCTCTCGGGGTCGTCCCGGTCCTCGGGCACGGTGAGCGTTCCGCAGCGGGCCCCCGTCAGCGCGGGGGACGGGTCGGCGGTCCTCGGGCAGGGGCCCGGCGCGTAGCGGGCGTGGCCCGCCGTCCGGGCGACGGTGCCGAGGGGCTCCCCGGCGCCGGACGCCGCCCGGGCGGGCGCCGCGGCCGGGCCGGTGGCGAGGCCGGTGAGGAGACCGGTGACGAGGCTTTGGACGAGGACGGCGGCGGTGGCCCCGGCCAGGGTGGTCAGCGGCCGTCGCGCGGTGCGCCGGTGCCGGGGTGGGCGGATGGACATCATGCGGACTCCGGGCCGGGGGTGATGGTGAACGGTTCGGGGGCGAGCCCGGCCACGCAAGCGGTGTCCGGCGGCGCGGTCGGATCCGCCAGGAAGGAGGCCAGGACGCTCTGCGCGCAAGGGGATTGGGGTACCACCCAGTGGCCGATCCCGGGGATCCGCACGGTGGTCGAGCGGGACAGCGTCCGGGCCGCGTACGCGCCCCAGGCCGCCCCGGACTTGGCGTCGAAGGTGCCGGAGAGGACGAGCGCGGGCACGTCGCTGACGGTGGCCACCCGCTGGACGTCGGTGCGGTCCGGGACGTCCCAGGCCCGGCACACGCCGTACTCGAAGGGCAGCTGCGGTGCCTGCGCCAGCACCCGGCCCGGCCAGCCGGGGAAGGCCTCGCGGCCGGCCTCCAGCACGGCGGAGCGCGCATACCCCGGCACCCACTCGCCGCACGCCACCGACTGGGTCAGGCCGTGGCCGATCTCGCCGACCGGGGTCTTCGCGCCCGCGGCCTGGGCCCGTGCGAAGCGCTCCGGATTCCCGTCGGCGAGCTCGTCGAGCGCCGCGGGGACGTCGACGGCCTTCACGGAGTTGGCGACCAGCAGGTTCACCAGGGCGCCCCCGTCGAGGACGACCTCCACCGGCTCGCCGCCCGACGGCGGCCGCGCCGCCAGCCGCAGCGGACCCGCCTCCAGGCGCCGGACCTGCTCCGTCAGCGTGTCCGGGAGGTCCGGGTAGCGGCTCCCGCAGACGGGCTGCGCCGCACACGCCGCGAGGATCGCCCCGATGCCCTCCCGGGCGCTGTCCCAGGTCCACGGCAGGCTCACGATGTCCGGGGGCACGACCGAGTCGATCGCGACCGAGCGGATCCCCTCGGGGTGTCGCCGCAAGTGGGTGAGGGCCAGTTCGGTGCCGTACGAGTACCCGTAGACGTTCCAGCGGTCGACGCCCAGCGCCTCGCGCAGATCGGCGAAGTCGTCGGCGTTCTCGGTCGTGTTGTAGGCGTCCAGATCGATGCCGTCGGCCGTCAGCCGGTCGTGGCACTGTCTCGCCGCACGTACCAGCCGCCGCCCGGTCGACGGCGCGTCGTAGCGCAGCCCGACGGACTCCGCGGTGAACCGGTCGATCTCCGGGCAGAGCAGGGCCGGCTGGGAGTGGAGCGTGCCGCGCTGGGCCATGACGATCAGCTCGCGGTCTCGGTTCACGCCGGAATCGAGGAGGAAGGGGATGCTCCCGAACGCGTCGCCCCCGGGCCCGCCTTCCATGAACACCACCGGGTCCCCGGCCGGCGTCGCCGAGACGGCCGGGATGATCGCGACGGCCAGCCGGATGGTGCGTCCGGTGCGGTCGGCGCGGTTCTCCGGGACCTCCAGCATGCCGCAGCGCCCGGGGACCGGCTCGGGGGTCCGCGGGCAGGCGCCGGGCACGAACCGTGCCGCGGTTCCCGACAGGGGAGCGCGGACGGCCGGTGACACCGCACCGGCCGGCGTCGGGCCAGCCGCCCCCAGGACGGCCAGACCGGCCGTGGCGAGCGCTGTCCCGGTGCGTGCGCCCCGGGAGCCTCGCCGTCCCCACCGGTGTCGCGCCGGTATTCGCCCGGACCGGGCGCTCCCGTGGACGGACGGCGGGTGGCCCGGGCTGTCGCCCTGTCCCATCATGTGGTCCCGTCTCTCTCACGGCCCCGGAACGGACGGCGCCGCGTGGTGCCGGCCGCCGCCGCACGGTTCGTCCGGGGACTGCGCAGCCCAGCCTCGGGCCGCCGGGAGACGGCCACCACTCGTGGGCTCCACTCGGAGCAGTGGCCGCTCCGGCCGCGGCGGGCGGCGTGGCCGCCCGGGCCGAGGCCGCGGTCACAGTGCGACTACAGCACGGTCCTCACCTCGGGCCGGATCCAGTCGCCGGGCCAGCGCCGGTGCCTGGGGCGGCGTCCAGGCGAACAACTACCGATGTGCTCCGCCGAGGCCGACCGGCCGGGCGCGTCGTGGGCGGGTGGCCCCGTCCACTGCCAGGGACGCCGGCCGTCCGCAGCAGCAGCCCACTGCCGACGGGGAAGCCCGTTCCGGGCGACGCCGGATCCTGGGGCTGCGCCTTCTCCAACGGCTGCCGAACCGGGCGTTGCTGCGCACACCCCGCCGGCGCTCGAGTACTGAGCCCGGCACAGCGGCGTGTCAGGGCCCTTCCGGTTCCGCCCGGGTGCCCGGGACCGTCTGGGCCGCCGGTTCGGACGGCTCCATGCAGGTTCCGCACGCCGGTGCAGGGTTCCGGCGTGGACTCGGACTTCCTGTCTTGCTGTCTGACAGGTTCACGCGCTGATCATGCGACGCCCGGTGACGTCGCGTCAAGGCCGGATTCATGCCCTGCCGTGCAGGTGGGGGCATCGGCGTTCTGCGATCGCCCGCCCTCGGCTCCGCTCGTGCACGGACCCTCGCGGCGTGACAAGTCCACTACTGATCGGATTTGATCGTACGACTCTCGCAGGGCAGGCTCGGTGCCGCACAGTGGCGGAACCGCCACGGTCCGGCACGGAGGGAGCCGCATGTCCGGGACCGAAGACAGCAAACCGGCCGCACACGTCGTCGTCGGGTACACCCCGCAGGACGGTTTCGTCGCCGTCCAGCTCAATCCGCCACCAGCGGAGTACGTGTGGCACGACCGGCAGGCCGAGCACCACCAGGAACGGTTCGGGCCGGGTAACGGCTACCAGCAGTGGCTCGCCGTCGATGCCGCGACCGGTGCCGTCTGGTTCGGGGACACCGACTGGCGAACGCGGGACGAGGACGCCGACCTCTGGTTCCCGGGACACCGCCGGGCCACGGTCGGCGATGGCGCTCTGCCTTCCCCGGCGGTCTTCGCCCTCCCGCTCACCCACCGCGCTGTTGACGACCAGGGCACCGACACCTGGCGCTTCTTCGGTGCCGAGGAGCTCCACGCACTGGTCCGGCGGGTACTGCCCCTGGTCCAGCGGGTGATCGGCTCGCTGCACCGTGTGGGCCCCGGCGAGGATCTGGAATGGTCCGCCGAAGCCGCCACAGCCTGGACCGATCTCGAACAGGCTTGCCGGTACACGCTCGACGAGACGGGAACGGTGGTCTGGGCCGAACCCCGCATGAGTCCGGTTCCCGCATGGCGGGTCGAGGTGGCCGACTTCCTCGCCCGGAATCCGGAGCTGTGCGACCCGGCTTGGGCGACGGCCACCGACGCCGAGTTGGACGGCTGCGCCGCTTACGAACCCGAATCCGGTTACGGCGGCGTTCCGGGACGGATGTGCGCTCCGGCGGGCGTTCGGATCGAGGAAGGTTACGCGTTCTACGGTCACCGCGCGGCTCTGTACGCCCACCGCGCGGCCGCCTGCGGCGACCGCGTCCCGGTCGAGGCCGGGCTCTGGCTGCGGACCAGCGATGCCGGACGGAGCAGCTGGGAGAGCGCGAAGGTCGTGGGAGCGAGTCTCGCCGACGCCCCTGACTGCGTGTTGGAGCACCTCGCCGAGACGTTCCGCGGCGCTGCGGCCGACGACGGCGTGGTCCTCACCGGCCTGACGGCCTACCTGTGGCAACAGCGGGCCGAGGAAAGGGCGGCGGTGGACGACATGCTCGCCGCCACGGGGGAGGAACTCAAGCGCCTGGAGGAGTTGCTCAAGGACGTCCGCCTGGTCCGGAACACGGTCCTGACCCGAGTCCTCAGCTGGACCGACGGGCGGGACGACGAGGTGATCGCCCGTCTCGCGGCGATGTCCCCCGTCGCCGTGGCCGAGTGGCGTGAGCGGCTCACCGCCGACCGGAGCATCCCCTCGGGGGCGTGAGCGGTTGCCCGGAGGGCCGGCCCACGGGCGGCCGGCATCCTTCGGCCGCGCACTCGTCGCGGCGTCGCCCCGGCTCATGAGAGGGCGGCCAGTGCCTGCGCGGCGAGCATCCGTTCCAGGGCCAGGAGGGCGCGCGGGGCGTGCCGGGTGTCGATGCGGACGGTGTAGATGAAGCGCGTCAGCTCCGGACCGGCGAGGGGACGCGCCACGACCTGGGTGATGCCCGGGGGAAGGGCCAGCCTCGGCATGACGGCGACGCAGAGGCCGGCGGAGACGAAGCCGAGCACGGTGTTGAAGTCGTCGCCGTCGTATTCCAAGCGGGCCTGGAAGCCCGGCGTCTTGGCCATCTGGGCGAGCAGTTCCAGGCGCAACGCGGCCTCCGGAGCCGCGATCCACGTCTCGGACGCGAGGTCTGCCAGGTCGATGACGTCCCGGTGGGCGAGGTGGTGGTCCGCCGGGACGACTGCCACGACCGGGTCCCGTGCGACCAGCAGTCGGCGCAGCGTCCGGGGCGGTGGCACCGGAATGAAGTCGTAGTCGTAACTGAGGGCCAGGTCCATGTCCCCCCGCTTGAGCCGGTTGTAGCCGGCGTCCGGTTCCACCTGGGAGAGGCTGACCTGCACGTCCGGATAGATCGAGTGGAGCTCCGCCAGCGCCTTCGGGACGATGCCCGCGGCGGAGGAGGCGAAGGCGCCGAGCCTGATCCGTCCGGCCGTGCCGGCACGCATGGCGTCGAGTTCCACGGCCGCCGCCGCCAGTGCGCTCCGCACGCGCTGCTCGGCGTCGAGGAGGACCCTGCCGGCCGGGGTGGCGCGCACGGGTCGGCGCTCGATCAGGATGAGGCCGGCGCGGCGTTCGAGTTCGGCGATCTGTTGCGATACGGCGGGTGCGCTGTAGCCCAGCTCGCGGGCGGCGGCGTTGAAGGAGCCGTGGCGGACCACGGCTTCGAGGGTGGCGAGCAACCGGGGGTCGAGTCTCTGCACGGAGTTAAGGCTCACTTATCTGTCGCGAAGATGTCTTTTCTTGTGCTTAAGCATGAACGGCAGCAGGATTCTTGCTCGCGGCCCGAATGCGCAAGCCTCCGCCCCCGGGTCCGCGACCCACCCCACCCGCCTCGGGCGCGTCCGTGTGCCCGAGGGGCCGTGCACCCCCTCCTCCCCAGCCCGCCCGCACCCGCCTCCGTCGAGCGGATGGGCCGGGGGGAGACGGCCGTCGACGATCGACCCCCGCCCCCTGGAAGGAAGTGGTATGCCCAAGCCACTCATCGGACTGACCACCTACCTCGCCGATGCCCAGTGGGGGGAGTGGGAGCTGCCCGCCGCACTGCTTCCCGCGGCGTACGTCAGCTGCCTCCAGGCGGCGGGCGGCCGTGCGGTCCTGCTGCCGCCGGACGCGCCGGAGGCCGCGCCCGACGTCGTCGCGCGTCTGGACGCGATCGTCCTGACCAGCGGTGAGGACGTGGATCCCGCGTTGTACGGGGCGCGGCCGCATCCGTGCACGGGACCGCCGGTGCGCGAGCGCGACCGGTGGGAGCGGGCCGTGCTGGCCGAGGCTCTCGCGCGTGACGTGCCGGTGCTCGGAGTCTGCCGCGGAATGCAGTTGATGAACGTGCACGCGGGCGGCACCCTGATCCAGCACCTCCCCGAGAGGCTGGGTCACCACGGGCACAACCTGCACGGCGGGCACTTCTCCCCCCACGCCGTCACCACGGTGCCGGGGACGCGGATCGGTGCGCTCCTTCCAGGGACCCGCAAGGTCGCCACGCACCACCACCAGGCGGTGGAGTCCCTCGGGGCCGGCCTGATCGTGGCCGCCCGCACGGCGGACGGCACCGTCGAGGCGATCGAGAGCACCCGGCACCGCTTCGCGGTCGGCGTGCAGTGGCATCCCGAGATGGCCTTCGACTCGCCGGTGGTGCATGCTCTGGTGGCCGCGGCCAGGTCGACGTCGACCCCTGCGCCGACTCGCGTCGGCGAGCGAGAGGTGCGTGTGCGGCCGAGTTCACCGGAGGTCTCGCGGACGACTCCGGGGTCTTGACACCACGGCGCTCCGAACCCCAGGATCAGCCCGTGAACCTGTCAGACAGCCAGACAGGTGGGGCGATCCCGCGGCGCGTCAGCGCGATGGAAGCGGTCTTCGGCCACCTGCGCAGCGCCATCGAGCGCGGTCAGTACGCCGTGGGGGACAAGCTCCCCTCGGAAGCAGAGCTGTGCCGGACCCTGGAGGTCAGTCGGCCCGTGCTGCGGGAGGCACTCCGTGCCCTGCAGGCCATGGGCCTGACGGTCTCGAAGACCGGAAAGGGCACCTTCGTCGTGGCGAACACGGTCGAGGAACCCACCTTCGGCGACTACGCGGCCGGCGACCTCCTGGAAGTCCGCCGGCACGTCGAGATCCCGGTCGCCGGCTACGCGGCGCTTCGCCGGACCCCGGAGGACCTGGACCACCTGGCCCACTTGCTCGACCGGATGGAGCGGGAGACCGACACCACCGCGTGGGTCGCCCTGGACACCGTGTTCCACCTGGCGGTGGCCGAGGCCTCCCGCAACCCGGTGTTCCGCCGGGTGATCGAGGAGATCCGTGACGCACTGGCGCGTCAGTCGACCTTCCTCAACGAATTCTGTGGTAGGCGCGAGCAGTCCAACTGCGAGCACCGGGCGATCGTCGAGGCCCTGATCGACGGTTCCGAGACCGACGCCGTCGAGGCGATGTCCCACCACCTCCACCGCGTGGAGGCCACCCTCACCGACATCGTGCGCCCCCAGCGGGCGGACACCCCAAGAGAAGGCAGAGCCGAGGCGTGAGCGAGCAGTTCCTCAAAGACGAGAAGCGCCCCACGACCCGTCACGTCGACGCCGGTGACGCCGGCTACAGCAAGTCCCTGAAAGCCCGGCACGTCAACATGATCGCCATCGGCGGTGCCATCGGCACCGGGTTGTTCCTCGGCGCGGGCGGCCGGCTCGCCGATGCCGGGCCCTCCCTGTTCGTCGCGTACGCGATCTGCGGAGTCTTCGCGTTCCTCGTGGTGCGGGCGCTCGGCGAGCTCGTCCTGTACCGCCCTTCCTCCGGCGCCTTCGTGTCGTACGCCCGGGAGTTCATGGGGGAGAAGGGCGCGTACACCGCCGGCTGGATGTACTTCCTCAACTGGGCGACCACCGGCATCGCCGACATCACCGCCGTCGCCACGTACACCCACTACTGGCACCTGTTCTCCGACGTTCCCCAGTGGGTGGTCGCGCTCGTAGCCCTGGCCGTCGTCCTCACCGTGAACCTCATCTCGGTGCGGATCTTCGGCGAACTCGAGTTCTGGTTCGCCATCGTCAAGGTCAGTGCCCTGGTCGTCTTCATGGGCATCGGGATCTTCCTGCTCGTCACCCGGCACCCGGTCGACGGCGTCGTACCCGGTCCGTCGCTGATCACCGACAACGGCGGGATCTTCCCCAACGGCCTGCTGCCGATGCTGTTGATCATCCAGGGCGTCGTCTTCGCCTACGCCTCCGTCGAACTGGTCGGCGTGACGGCCGGGGAGACCGAGAACCCCGAGAAGATCATGCCGAAGGCGATCAACTCGATCATGTGGCGCGTGGGCCTGTTCTACGTCGGCTCGGTCGTGCTGCTGTCGATGCTGATGCCGTGGAGTGCCTACACCTCCGGCCAGAGCCCCTTCGTGACGGTGCTCTCCCACATCGGTGTCCCGGCGGCGGGCAGCGTGATGAACCTGGTCGTCCTCACGGCGGCGATGTCCTCGCTCAACTCGGGCCTCTACTCCACCGGCCGCATCCTGCGCTCCATGGCCGTCAACGGATCGGCCCCGCGCTTCACCGCCCGGATGAGCCGCAGCCACGTGCCCTACGGCGGCATCCTGCTCACCAGCGGCATGTGCGTCCTCGGTGTCGGCCTCAACTTCGTGGTCCCCGCCGAGGCGTTCGAGATCGTGCTCAACCTCGCGGCCGTCGGCATCATCGCCACCTGGGGCATGATCATGGTCTGCCACCTGCTGTTCTGGCGGAAGAGCACGACCGGTGAACTGACCCGCCCCGGCTACCGACTGCCCGGCTCGCCCTGGACCGAACTCGTGACGCTGGCCTTCCTCGCCGCCGTCCTGGTCCTCATGTACGCCGAGGGCGGAGCCGGACGCACCACCGTGCTGTGCATACCGCTCATCGCCGCCGCACTCGTCGCCGGCTGGTACACGATCCGCGGGCGCGTCGCGCGCACCGCCGCCGGAGCAGACGACTGAACCCGGGCGGTCCGGGAGGACCGCGCGGACCCACCGCGCGTCCGCCCGGGCCCGCCGCCCGCAGGCACGTAGGCCAGCGCCCCCACACCATCACCGATCGAGGCAGTCATGCTCACCAGCCCCCTCACGGACGCGCCCGCGATCCGTGAACCCCGCCACGCGCCCGTCGCCCACGTCACCCGGAGCGGCGTGGTCGAGAGCACCCACTACGGTTCCGTCGTCGTCCTCGGCGCCGACGGCGAGGTCCGGTTCCAGCTTGGCGACGCGGAGGCCGCGTTCTATCCGCGATCGGCCCTCAAGCCCGTCCAGGCCGTCGCCATGGTCCGCGCGGGACTGCCGCTCGACGGCGAACTGCTCGCCCTGGCGATGGGCAGCCATTCCGGCGAGGGACGCCACCTCGCCGGTGCCCGGCGGATCCTGGAGCTCGCCGGCCTCACCGAGGACGACCTGCGCAACGTTCCGGACCTGCCGTTCGGCCCGGCCGTCCGCGACACCTGGATCCGGGAGGACCGTGCTCCCTCCCGGCTCGCCCAGAACTGCTCCGGCAAGCACGCCGCGATGCTCCACCTCTGCAAGCTCAACGGATGGCCGCTGCAGGACTACGACGCCCCCGAGCATCCGCTCCAGCGGATGATCGCGGAAGTCGTGGAGGACCTCACCGGCCAGCGCATCGCGCGCGCCACCGTGGACGGCTGTGGCACCCCCCTGTTCGCCGTCTCCCTGCGCGGCCTGGCCCGTGCCGCCGCGCGCATCGCCACCGGCGCGCCCGGGACCCCCGAATTCAGGGTGGCGGACGCCCTGCGCAGCCACCCGGAGATGGCCTCCGGTGCGGGGCGGGACATGGCCGAGCTGATGTACGCGGTACCCGGGCTGCTCACCAAGGACGGCTTCGAGGGCGTCCAGATCGCCGCGCTGCCGGACGGCCGCGCCATCGCCCTGAAGATCGCCGACGGGGCGAACCGGGCGCGCGTCCCGGTGGCGGCGGCAGCCCTGGCGCTGGCGGGAGTCGACCCGCGGCTGCTCACCGGGTTCGCGGGGGAGCCGGCGACCGGCGGCGGCCGGCCCGTCGGCGGCGTGCGGCCGGTGGCGGCGCTGGACCCGTCGGCCCTGCTCGCCCCCGCGTGACCCGACCCACCACTCCGAGAAGAGGACCCGCACACACATGACCGCCGCCACCCGCAGCGAACACGACCTGCTCGGGGACCGCGACGTCCCCGCCGACGTCTACTGGGGCGTCCACACCCTGCGCGCCACCGAGAACTTCCCCATCACGGGCACGCCCATCTCCGCCCACCCGCACCTGATCGACGCGCTGGCCGCCGTGAAGGAGGCCGCTGCCCTCGCAAACGAGGAACTCGGCCTGCTGGAACCCGCGAAGGCGGAGGCGATCGTCGCCGCCTGCCGCGAGATCCGCGCCGGCAAGCTGCACGACCAGTTCGTCGTGGACGTCGTCCAGGGCGGCGCCGGCACCTCGACCAACATGAACGCCAACGAGGTCGTCGCCAACCGGGCGCTGGAGCTGCTGGGCCACGCCAAGGGCGAGTACCGGCACCTGCACCCCAACGAGGACGTCAACCTCGGCCAGTCCACCAACGACGTCTACCCGACCGCCGTCCGGATCGCGACCGTGTTCGCCGTGCGGGGCCTGCTCGACGCGATGGCCGTCCTCCAGGACGCCTTCGCCCGCAAGTCCGCCGAGTTCCACGACGTCCTGAAGATGGGCCGCACCCAGCTGCAGGACGCCGTGCCGATGACGCTCGGCCAGGAGTTCTCCGCCTTCGCCGTCATGCTCGACGAGGACCGCAGCCGCCTCGCGGAAGCCGTCGAACTCATCCACGAGATCAACCTCGGCGCCACCGCGATCGGCACCGGGCTCAACGCCCCCGCCGGATACGCCGAATCCGCCCGGCGCCACCTCGCCGACATCACCGGGCTGCCCCTGGTCACCGCCGCCAACCTGGTCGAAGCCACCCAGGACTGCGGCGCGTTCGTCCAGATGTCCGGCGTCCTCAAGCGCGTCGCCGTCAAACTGTCCAAGACCTGCAACGACCTGCGACTGCTGTCCTCCGGGCCGCGCGCCGGCCTCGGCGAGATCAACCTGCCACCGGTGCAGGCCGGTTCGAGCATCATGCCGGGCAAGGTCAACCCGGTGATCCCCGAAGTCGTCAACCAGGTCGCCTTCGAGGTGATCGGCAACGACGTCGCGATCACCATGGCCGCCGAGGCGGGGCAGCTCCAGCTCAACGCCTTCGAGCCGATCATCCTGCACTCCCTGTCGGAGTCGATCACCCATCTGCGAGCGGCCTGCCACACCCTCGCCGAGCGTTGCGTCGTCGGCATCACCGCCAACACCGAGGTGCTGCGCGCGACCGTCGAGAACTCCATAGGGCTGGTGACCGCCCTGAACCCGCACATCGGCTACACGGCCGCCACCGACATCGCCAAGGAGGCCCTGGCCAGCGGCCGGGGCGTGGCCGAACTCGTACTGGAGAGGGGCCTGCTCCCGGCGGAGCGGCTCGCGGCCCTGCTGCGGCCCGAGGTCATCGCCGGCAGCGGAGCGGCCGTGGCCTGAGGACGGCGGCCGAGGCCGCCGGCTTCCGGGCCGCTTCGCGGTCGGTGCTGATCCTGACGGCCGGTCACTGGTGCGGAGTCGCCGCCATCCCGATCCCCCGGGGCGCCGAACTCGCCGCCGCCCGATCGCGGTCGACGGGCCGGGCCCGTTGCCCCGGAGCGGTGGATCAGTCGCCGGTGATCCTCGACCGGAGCTCGCCGCGGGCCGTCCTCCGTCGGTAGCGCACCCGCGCGGCCCCGGCACGGCCTGCCCGGGCCGTGCGCTGATCGAGAACGACATGGAGTTCCACCGCCGGCTGGCGGCGGGGTCGACCAGCGGCGCCGCCAGGCCGACGGCGGACAGCACCGCCCCCGACGCGCGGATCGAACCCTCGGCGATCCACGGGACGGCGGTGTCCTGCGAGACCACGCCGTGCCGACGGGTCCGGGTGGTCGGCGCGGACGGTCCGCCCGCCGTGCAGCGACGGCCGCAGCCGCTTGTGCAGGCCGACCCAGGCGGTCAGGCGTTCCAGCTCCTCCTCGGAGCAGGCCGTGATGTCCCACTCGGTGCCGGCGTGCCCGAACGGCGCGGTGGCCAGCCGGATGGGTACTGGGCTGGTGCGTCCGGTGGTGTGGGCGGTGGCAGCGCCGACGTGGCTGCCGGTCAGCTCGGGGGGATGAACAGCCCGGTGTAGCACTGGATGCGCTGGCGCTCGACGGGGTCGTTGGTGTCCGAAGCCCATGTCCGGTCGGTGCGTTCCAGGATGCCGTAGTCGATCCGGGCGCCGCCGGAGGAGCAGGACCCGATAGTCGCCGAGGCCGGCGCTGTCGTCGCGGTGGCCGACGCCCTTCCGGCGTGCCAGCGCCCCTCGGGGCGCCGGCACCCGAGGCCGCCGTCAGTAGATGAGGACGTCCCAGTGGCTGCCCTCGTTGCAGTACAGGTTGCCCGACGCTGCCTTCCACTGCGGGTAGCCGTCGCCCCGGAGGCCGATGTAGGTGAAGCTGTTCTGGATGTAGTTGTCGATGCAGGAACTGCGGGCGATGTCGACCTTGTAGCCGTTGTAGTGGCTGTAGGTGCCGGAGGCGTGGCCGACCTCGGTCCCGCCGGTGATGTTGATGGCGCAGCCGCTGGCCTGCTTGAGGGTGATGACGGCGCTCACCGTGCCCGAGTTGATCTGGTCGAACGAGGTACAGGTGGAGTTGGACCTGGTGGTGCAGCCCCCACTGGAGCTCCATGTGACGCCGGCATTGCTGAGCTGACTGGCGGCCGTCGACTGCGACAGCTTGGTGCCGCTGGCGCCGGCCGTGGGCGCCGAGAGCGCGAGGCCGGCCAGGGCCAGGGCGACGACGGTGGCTGCGGTGCGTGGCTTCATCTGCATCTCCCGGTGAGGATGGTGTGCCTCCGACTCGGCTTCCCGCCCTCC
>NZ_JBHXTL010000050.1:20750-59851 GCF_042677365.1 Kitasatospora sp. NPDC127116 | reverse complement strand
GTGGTCGCCACGCCGATGCTGGCCGTCACCCGCACCGCGCCCGACGTGAGCTTGAACGGCTCGGCGAACACCGCCAGCACCCCGGACGCGATGGTGTCCACGTCGGCCGGCCGCCGCGCGTCCTCCACCAGCACCGCGAACTCGTCGCCGCCGAGGCGGGCGGCGGTGTCCGAGGCGCGCAGCGCGGTGGAGATCCGCATCGAGACCGCGACCAGCAGCTCGTCGCCGACCGCGTGGCCCTGGGTGTCGTTGACCACCTTGAAGTCGTCCAGGTCGATGAACAGCACCCCCGTGACGGCTCCGCTGCGCTCGCCCCGGGAGAGGGCGTGGCCGACCCGGTCCAGGAACAGCACCCGGTTGGCCAGGCCGGTCAGCGAGTCGTGGAAGGCCCGGTGGGTCAGCTCGCGCTCCATCTGCCGCTGCTCGGTCACGTCGCGCAGGGTGAGCACCAGGGCGCCCACGGTCGGGTCCGCGCGCAGGTCGTTGAAGCGGACCTCGGCTTCGATCGGGGTGCGGTCCTGGCGCAGCAGCCGCCAGTGCTCGCGCGGCTGCTCCGCCCGGGGCTGGTCGGCCGGCCCGCGCATCCGGGCCAGCGCCTTGCCGACCTCCCGGCTGTCCTCGGGCGGGACCAGGTCGGTCAGCAGGGTGCCGGCCAGGTTCGGGTGGCCGAGCACCGTCTCGGCGGACGGGGAGGCGTAGCGCACGCCGTCGTCGGCGTCGAGGATCAGGATGACGTCGCTGGCGTTCTGCACCAGGGTGCGGAAGTACAGCTCGCTGTTGCGGCGGATGACCTCCCGGCTCAGCACCAACCGCTCGACCGCGAGGGCCGCCTGCGCGGCGAGGATCTCCAGCGAGCTCCAGAGGCTGGTCAGCTCCTGCTCGGTGCCGGTGACGATGAGCGCGCCGATCAGCGGATCGCCGGAGGGGCGCTCGGCGAGGGTGAGCGGGCAGACCAGGGCGTACGGCATGCCGCCGCCGAGGCGGTTGCGCCGGTCGCCGCCGGGCTTCGCGCCAAGCTTGGCAGCGGGCTTGGCGGTGGCCGGCCGGGCGGGGCCGGGCTTGGACGGGCCGGGCTTCGACGAGACGGACGGGGCGGCGTCCAGGCCCAGGGCGGCCACGGGCAGCAGCAGGGTCTCCCGGGCGGCGGCGAGTTCCAGCACCTGCTCGGACGGCGCGGCGTCCTGCGGCGCCTGCCGGGCGGAGCCGCTCCCGGCGTGCCGCACGTGCAGCACGCCCTCCTCGGTCACCGCGAGCAGGGCGACGTGTCCGGCCTCGGCCGGCATCAGCGTCGACGCGGCGGACTGGACGGCGTCCGCGACCTCCTCCACCGTGACGGCCGCGGTCAGCCGGGCGCCCGCCTCGCGCAGCGTCCGCTCGCGGGCGACGGCCTGCCGGCGGTCGGAGACGACCACCGCCAGCCGGGCCAGCACCAGCAGGTAGAGCAGCGCGGAGAACGCGCCGATCACGCCCGCGTTGCCGGTGTTGCCGGCCAGCGCCTCGATGATCAGGATCGCCGGGGCGATCAGCGAGGCGAGGGTGAGCAGCACCAGCCGGGCGGTGCTCAGGTCCGGCTGCTGGGTGGGCACCGGCCGGGTCAGCTCGACCATCGACGGGTGCAGCGCCGCCGCGCCCCAGGCGGTGTAGAAGGCGGCCCAGCCGAGTTCGACGGGCGTGCCGATGTGCCAGGTGCCGTGCAGCTGGACCAGCCCGTACAGCACGTCGGAGACCAGGAGGCCGAGCGAGCCGACGGCGAGCAGCTGCAGCGAGCGGGAGTTGCCCCCGCGCGGGGTCAGCAGGCGCAGCAGCAGGGCGAGCACGACCACGTCGCCGAGCGGGTAGGCGATCGAGACGGCCTTCTGGATCCAGTCGAGGTCCGGGTTCCGGGCGTACGGGAGGATCAGGTAGATCCAGGCGAGCAGGGCCAGTCCGATGGTGGGGATGAGGGCGTCGAGCAGCCCGGCGCGGTCCTGACGGGCCGTGCGCCAGCGGATGAAGCCCAGCACGCCGACCGCGTACAGCACGTACTCGGCGAGGTAGAAGCCGTCCGCGACGGACGGGAACGGGTTGGGCAGGTGCAGGATGTCCAGCTGGACGGCCTGGATCACCTCGCCCACGGTGAAGCTGAGGTTGGCGAGTGCCAGCACGTACCAGAAGCGCGCGTGCGCGGGCCGGTTGAGACGGACCCCGACCACGATCGCGGCGACGCCGCCGAGGCCGATGCCCGTCCACCAGATGATCCGCTGGCTCGGATTCGCGTAGTAGATGCCGGTGAACAGCACCATCCAGAGCAGGTAACAGACCATCAGGCGTTGGCACCGGCGAGTCAACGAGGCTACCTCCTCCGCGACACCACCCCGCCGGTCGGGCGGGGGAGTTCGGGCGAGGACTGGGCGGGCGAGGCGTACGGGCCGGCCCGGGGCGGGACGGGGTGGGCGCTTTCGCGCAGCAGCGAGGCGTCCGGCGGGGGGTGCGACCGGACGGCCTCGACGGGGCAGGAGTGCGTATAGTCGGAAATGTCGCACTCCCCAGCATTCTGCCGCCACAGCACGAGGTCAAGCCGGTGGACGACGCAGTAGACAGCGCACAGGGCGTACGCACGGATGCGAGCTCCGGCCGTCACGCCGTGGTCCGCAACGACAACGGTCAGTATGCGATCTGGCCCGGGGACTTGACCGTCCCGGCCGGCTGGCGGCAGGTCCACGGACCGGCCGGGCGGGCCGACTGCCGGGACCGGGTGGAACACGAGTGGCGCCCCGCCGAACTTGGCTTCCCCGACGGCGCCCCCGTACGGCGGGCGGCGGCCGGATTCGCCGACACGGTGCACGGACTGTTCCGCGCGCGGGCGGCGCACGACCCGGAGGCGGTCGCCGTCATCGCCGCCGACGCCACGCTGAGCTACCGCGAACTCGACCTGCGCAGCGACCGGTTGGCCGCCGCGCTCCGGTCCCGCGGAGCCGGCCCCGAGCAGGTCGTGCCGGTCTGCCTGGAACGCGGGGCCGGGCTGGTGACCGCCTGGCTGGCCGTGCTCAAGGCCGGCGGGGCCTTCCTGCCACTGGACCCGGCCCACCCGCGGCGACGACTGGCCGGGCTCGTCGAGGACTGCGGGGCCCGGGTGGTGGTCGCGGACGGCGACGGCTTCCCGGGGACCTCCCGGGTACCCGTGCTCGGACCGGGGGGCGGCGGCTCCGGCGAGTTCCTGGGCGACGACGGCGCCGTCCCGGACGACCTCGCCTACCTGATCTACACCTCCGGCACGACCGGCCGCCCCAAAGGCGTGCCCGTCACCCACCGTGCGCTGCTGTTCACCCTCGACCGGATCGTCCACGCCTACCGGCTGCGCCCCGGCGAACGCGTCCTGCAACTGGCCGCGCTGGGCTCCGACACCGCGCTGGAGCAGGTGTTCGGCGCCCTGCTCGCGGGCGCGACCGTCGTGCTGGGCGGCGGCGGGGACGCGGGCGGCACCTGGGCGCCCACCGAACTGGCCGGCCGGCTGCCCGGGCTGGGCCTGGCCGTCGCCGACCTCACCCCCGCCTACTGGCACCACCTGCTCGACCTGCTCCCGCCCGGCGGGCCCGGCCCCCGGGAACTGCGGCTGCTCGTGGTCGGCGGGGACGTCGTGCACGCCGACGACTGCCGCCGCTGCCTGGAACGGCTGCCCGGCGCCCGGCTGCTCAACGCGTACGGGGTCACCGAGGCGGCCGTCACCTCGACGCTCTGCGAGGTCACGGCCGACCTCCTCGGCGGGGGCGCCACCGGCCCGGGCCCGGCGGGACCGGGCGGCTCCGCCGCGCCCGTACCGATCGGCCGGCCACTGCCCGGAGTGCGGGTGCACGTGCTCGACGCCCGGCTGCGCCCCGTCCGGCCCGGGGAGAAGGGGCAGATCCACCTCGGCGGGCCCGGCCTCGCCCGCGGCTACTGGCGGCAGGCCGGGCTCACCGCCGAGTCCTTCCTGCCCGACCCGTACGCGCCGCTGCCCGGCGAGCGGATGTACCGCACCGGCGACGCCGGACGGTGGCGGGCCGACGGGCAGCTGGAGATCCTCGGGCGCTTCGACGACCAGCTGAAGGTGCGCGGGCACCGGGTGGACCCGGCCGAGATCGAGGCCGTCCTGGCCGCCCACCCGGACGTCCGGCAGGCCCGGATCGCGGCCGACGGGGAGGCGGCGGACGGCAGCCGCACGCTCACGGCGTACTACACGCTCGCCCCCGGGGCGGCCGGCGGGGCGCGGGGGATCCGGGCGTTCCTGGCCGAGCGGCTGCCGGAGTACCTGGTGCCGGCCGACTTCGTGCCGCTGGCGGCGATGCCGCTGACGGCGGCGGGGAAGATCGACCGGCGGCGTCTGCCGCAGGCGCCGGTGCGTTCGGTCGGTTCGGGTGGTCCGTCCGGCCCGGCTGATCCGGCCGTTCCGACTGCTCCGGTCGTTCCGGCCGGAGCGGGTGCCTCCGGTGCGTCCGATGCGTCCGATGCGTCCGGTGCGGACGCGGTCGAGGCGGCCGTCGGGCAGCTGTGGGCGGAGCTGCTCGGCTTCGAACACGTCGGCCCGGACGGCGACTTCTTCGCCCTCGGCGGCACCTCGCTGCTCGCGATGGAGATGCTGGCGCGGGCCCGGATCATGTTCGGCATCGACGTCGGGCAGGTGCGGGCACTCACCCGGGCACTGCTGCGCGAACCCGTCCTGCACGCCTTCGCGGGGACCCTGCGGGCGGCGCGCACGGAGGGCCCCGCGGGCGCCGAACGGGACGCCGGCGTCGACTGGTTCGCGGAGGCCCGGCTCACCGACGACCTCCGGCAGTCCTGGAGCCCGGCGCCCTCCCGGGCCGAGCCCGCCGAGATCCTGCTCACCGGCGCCACCGGCTTCTGCGGCGCCCACCTGCTGCACGCGCTGCTCGCCACCACCCGGGCCCGCATCCACTGCCTGGTCCGCGCGCCCGACGAGGAACACGCGCTGGAACGGCTGCGGGCGGCGCAGCAGCGCTTCCTGCGGCACGACCTCGCCGACCGGCGGGTGGTGCCGCTGGTCGGCGACCTCACCCGGCCCGCACTCGGGCTGACGGACCACCGGTTCGACTGGCTGGCCGGGCACCTCGACGCGATCCACCACCTCGGCGGGCAGGTCAACTTCCTCTACCCGTACCACCAGCTGCGCCGCCCCAACGTCGGCGGCACCCGGGAGGTCGTCCGGCTCGCCGGGCACAGCCGGGGCATCCCCGTGCACTACCTCTCCACCCTCGCCGTCCTGGCCGGCTTCGGCGCGGCCGGCGTCCCGAAGGTCACCGAACGGACCCCGCTCGCCCACCCGGAACGGCTCGGCGTCGGCTACGTCGAGAGCAAGTGGGTCGCCGAACAGCTGCTGCACAACGCGGCCGCCGCCGGCCTGCCGGTCACCGTGCTGCGCACCAACGACGTCACCGGGGACCTCGCGGACGGGGCGATGAACACCGGCACCGAACTGTGCGCGCTGATCGCCTACCTGGCCGACAGCGGGACCTGCCCGGACGTGCAGCTGCTGCTCGACTTCGTCCCCGCCGACCGCTTCTCCCGGGCCGTCGCCCACATCGCCGCCCACGCACCGGCCGCCGGCGAGGTCTACCACCTCACCTCCCCGCAGCCGGGCGTCCTCGCCGACCTCACCGAGCGGCTGCGGGCGCGCGGCCACCGGATCGCCCCACTGCCGTACGGGGACTGGGTGCGGCGGCTGGTCCGGTTCGCCGCCGGGAACCCGACGCACCCGATCGCACCGTTCGTCCCGCTGTTCGTGGACCGCGCGCCGGGGACGGAACTGTCGATCAGCGAGATGTACTTCCGGCCGACGTTCCCGCTGTTCGAGCGGGTCAACGCGGACGCGGCGCTGGCCGGGAGCGGGATCGAACTGCCCCCGGTGGAGGCCGGGTTGATCGACCACTACCTGGCGGGGCTGGAGCGGGAGGGCTTCCTGCGGGCGGCGTCGCCGTGAGCGGTTCCGAGGAGAGTCGTTCCGAGGGGAGCCTTTCCGGCGCGAGCCTCTTCGACGCGCTGGGCGGGCGACTCGGCCCCGGCGACGGCCCGGTGGCCTTCGGCGGGTCGCTCGGGCCCGGAGAACTGCTGGCGGCGTACCGGCGCGGGCTGTTCCCGCTGCCGGCGGCGGACGTGTACGCGAGCGCGTACAGCGAGGCGCTGTACGGGGACGCCGTCGAGGCGGGCGAGGTGGCGCTGCTGCCGGGCGGGACGGACCCGTACGCGCTGGCCTGGTGGTCGCCCGACCCGAGGCCGGTGATCGCGCCCGACGGCGTACGGCTCGGGAGGCGGCTGGAGCGGCGGCTGCGCAACCGGTCCTCGTGGTGGACGAGCGCGGACCGGGCCTTCGGGCAGGTGCTGGCGGCGTGCGCCGAGGGGCGTCAGCCGGTCTGGCTCACGGAGGAGTTGGCGGCAGCGCTGATGGAGCTGCACGGGCTGGGGGCGGCGCACAGCGGCGAGGTGTGGGAGGGGGAGGAGCTGATCGGCGGCGTTTTCGGGGTGGTGGTCGGCCCGGTGCTGAGCCTGGACTCGATGTTCCACCGCCGTCCGGACGCCGCCCGGGTCGCCGTCGCCGATCTCGGGGCGAGGTTCGGCGCGGCGGGCGGGCGGCTGCTCGACGCGCAGTGGGACGGGCCGCACGTGCGGAGCCTCGGGGCGGAACCGATGGCGCGCTCGCGGTACCTCGCCGAGCTCTGGGGCGAGGGCGACGGCGAGGGCGACGGCGAGGACACGGGCAGGGGTGCGGGCAGGGGCGCGGGCGGGGTCGGTGCGCTGGACGGGTCTCCGCTGCCGGCGGCGCGGCTGGGGCGGGGCCCGGTTCGCCCGGCTGATCCGTCCACTCTGACGGACCTCGGATGACCTGCGGTTAAACCTGATAGGTCCGCCTTTTTTGGCCTGTCTTCGACAAACTTATTCCTCGTCAGTAACATGACGCCGCGTGTTCAAGAGCTCCATAGGCAGGGCCGCCGGCCCCGCCGTCCTCACCCTCGTCCTCGCCGGGGCCGCCGCGTGCGGGCCGACCAGCCCCGGTACCTCCCAGGCCGGTGCCGCACCGGCCGCCGCCACCGTCGCAGACCCGGCCGCGACCGCCGCCGGGGGCAGCCCGGCCGCCGCCCCGCCCGCCGGCGGCACCCCGCGCGCCAAGGCGGGCAGCCCCGCCGCCGGCCGTCCGACCCCGAGCAGAACCACCGTCACCGCCGCACCCGCCGGGGACCACCAGGCCGCGATCGGCAGCCCGGGCAAGGACGGTGGCGCCGTCACGGCGGCGGCGAAGAACCTCCAGCTGACGGCCTACGACCCGGCGGGCGGCACGGCCGTGCTGTCGGCGACGGGGCCGGCCGCCACGGCTTCGGCCCCGGCCACGGCTTCGCCCACGGCTTCGGCCACGGCTTCGCCCACAGCCTCGGCCACGACCTCGCCGGGCGCCGTCCCGCCTGCCGCAGTCGCGGCCGCGGCCGTCCAGCCCGGGCAGCTGATCGCCAGCCCGCCCACCGCCGCCGCCCCGCAGGGCGCGCTGGTCGCCGTGACCGGCGTCCGGCCCGGCGCGGGCGACACCATCGCCCTGACCACCCGTCCGGCCACCCTGGCCGAACTCCTCGGCGGCACCGAGGCCGACGGCAACGTCCCCGTCGACCCGCACGGCATCACCGTGACCCCGCTGGTCAAGGACCTCAAGGCGACCGCCGGCCTGACCGGGAACGGCGTCCAGGCCGACGCCTCCGGCACCCTGGAGGTGAACCTCAAGGCCCCCGTCCCGCTGCCCGACGGCGCGAGCCTCGACGCGTCCGGCTCGCTCCAGCTCCACCCCGCCGTCCACTTCGCCTACCACGGCGCGGCGGCCGGCAGCCCGCGCACCGCCTCGATCGGCTTCGACCTCGGCGCCCACGCCCAGTGGAAGGTCACCGGCGACGCCGCCCGCAGCACCGGCGCGGCCCCCGTCCGGGTGCCCTTCGCCAAGCTTCAGGCCAGCCCGGTGCTGACCGTCGCCGGCCTGCCGGTGGTCGTCAACCTCGGCCTCACCTGCTACCTGGAGGTCAGCGCCGACGGCCAGGTCCACCTGGAGGCGGAGCAGGACGCCACCGGCACCTGGGCGGTGCGCGCCGACTACACCGGCGGCAAGGGCTGGACCCCGGCCACCAGCGCCGAGACCAAGGTCACCCCGGTGCACGTGCGGCTCAACGGCAAGGCGGGCGTGCGGGCCGCGCTCGGCGCCGAGATCAGCCTCGGCCTGTACGACACCGTCGGTGTGGAGACCACCGTCGCCCCCTATCTGCGCGCCCAGGCGGAGGGCTCTCTGGTCGCCGACTCCTCCGGCAACCCGCCGCAGGCGCAGGGCAGTTGGTCGCTGGTCGGCGGCGTCGACCTGAACGGCTCGCTGCTCGCCCACCTGAAGGTCTTCGGGACCCCGATCATCGAGGGCAAGCTGCCCCTGCCGCCGTTCCACCGGGAGTGGCCGCTGCTCGCGGGCTCGGCGACGCTGCCCGCCCCGCAGCACAGCTGACCCCTCGCCACCTTCCGGGCCCCTCGGCGGAGTTCTCCGACCGGGGGGCCCTCGTCATGGGTAGGCTCGGATCGGAGGAAGGGGGGCGGTGTGGGGGGCAGACGTTCGGCGCTCGGCGGCGCGGCCGTCCTGGTCTGGGCCGGGACGCTGGTCCTGTACGCCGCCACCGGGATCGGCGGGTGGGCGGCCGTTCCGGCGCTGGCCGCGGCGGTGCTGGCCGCGCTGGCGCTGCCGACGCCGCCACGACCGGGCGCACGGGCGGACGGGCCCGGGAGGCGCGTCCAGAGCCCGCTGCCGACCGGGCCCGCACCCATGGGCCTGGGGTTCCCCGTCCCCGCGGGCCTGCCGCCGGGTCTTTCGGAGAGCCTTTCGGAGGGTCTTTCGGAGGGTCTTTCGGAGGCGGGGCCGGTGGGCAGCGGGCCGGTCTTCCGGTCCGACGTCTCCGGCAGCGTCCTCGCCTGGGCGGACGGCGACGCGGCGGTCGCCGGGAGCGGCGCCGGGGCCGGGCACCGGCCCCTGCTGGAGTTCGCCGACGACCCGCTGACCCCGGTGGCCGCCGAGACCGTCACCGAGGGCCTGGAACGCCTCTTCCTCCGGCTCGGCCCGCCGCCGGGCGCGGCCCGCAGCCCCGACCGCACCGCCCCCACGCCCCGAGGTGACGACCGGTGACCACCCCCGAGGAGAGCCGCACCCGCCGTCCGACGGCCCTGGAGATCGCCACCCAGTGGGCCCGGCTTCCGCCCGAGCACCTGCGGGTGGCCCTGGAGCACCTCGAACTGGAACTCCGGCGCGAACACGCCCGGGAGAGTGCCAGGGAACGCCACCAGGCTTCGCTGGAACGCGAGCGGACGGCGTCGGCCTCGGTGCTCGAAGCGGCCCGGATGCGGGAGGAGCAGGTGACCGAGCGCGCCCGGATCGCGGCTCAGGACCGCACGGACCAGCGCGCCCACCAGCTCTACGTCGGCGGGCTGGTGGCCGGCTTCGTGCTCGCCGCCGGAATGCTCGCGGGCTCGGTGATCGTCGGCCTGGACGGCCGCCAGTGGCTGGCCGGCCTGCTCGCCGGGCCCGGCCTGATCGCCCTCCCGGGGGTCTTCGTCCTGCGCCGCGGCGACCGGCCCGCCGTACGCCCGCGCCCGCTCCCGCCGCCCACCTTCCCGGAGCGGCTCCCGGACGACCGGCCGGCGTAGCCGCGCGGCCCCGTGCCCGGAGGCGGGACGGCTACGGCCGTGGCCGCGAGGGCGACGGCGGTCGCGACACCGCCGGAACGGGACGTCAGGTGCCGCTGGTGGGGGCGTCGTCCTTCTTGACGCCCAGGAGGATCTGGTCCAGCACCGAGACGTCCGGGGCGGCCGGGTCGTCGTCCACGCCGCCGTCGAAGACCACGTAGCCCCCGCCCTTCGCGGGGAGGGCGGCCAGCAGGACGTAGCCCTGGGTGCCGTCGGCGTTGGTGATGTGCCAGCGGGTCGCGTAGCCGGCCACGCCGGCGACGGCGAGGCTGCCCGAGCCGTAGTCGGTCTGCGAGGTCATCCCGCTGAAGATCTGCTTGGCGACGGTCGGCATGGCGGCGTCGGCGGCGGCCTTCGCGCTGTCGCCCTGGATGGTGTTCTTCTCCACCGAGAACCGGCCGCGGATGCAGGCCTTGCCGTTCGCGCAGGTGTAGCGGCCGCTGCCGAGGTAGACCGACCACTGCGGGGTGTCGGTCGTCGTCACCTCCCAGCCCTCGAACACCGGGAGGGTGATCGAGTGCTGCTGGTCCGCGACGGTGCTCCTGAGGACCGGGGCGGGCTTGGGCGTGGCCGGCTTCGGGGTGGGGCCGGGGCTCGTGGTCGGGCCGGTGCTGCGGCTGACGGAAACGGTGGGGTCGGTGGTCGGGTCCGCCGCCGGGTCGCCGCCGTGGCTGAGCGCGACTCCGGCGATGCTGCCGCCGACCGCCAGGACGCCGACCGCGACGGCGATGATCACGCCCGGCTTGGCCCGCCTGGGGGCGGGGAGCGGGGCCGCGGCCATCGGCGGGTAGCCGGGGCCGGGGCCGGGCCGGCCGTAGCCCGCGGCCGGGAACGACTGCGGGCCCGGGTACGCCTGCGGGCCGGGGTAGGCCTGCTGGCCGGGGTGGGCCGGGTACGCCTGCTGCGCCGGGGGCGCCTCCTGGCCCGGGTAGCCGTAGCCGCCCTGGACCGGCCGGACGTCGCTGGTCCAGGCGTTGCCGTCCCACCAGCGCTCGTGGCCGGGGGCGCCGTCCGGACCGGGGACCGGGTACCACCCGGGAGGCGTCTCGTTGCTCACGGCCGTACGGTACCCGCCGGTGTGCGGCCCGTGGCGGCAGGGGTGCCGCGCCCGCCGCCGCCACCGCCGCGGGCGGTCAGCACGAGGGTCGCGGCCGTGGCCGCGGCGAGGGCGGCCCAGGCGGCGGTGAAGCCGTGGGTGGTGTCGCGGAGCAGCCCGAGGGCGGGCGGGACCAGGACGACGGCCAGTTGGTTGACGGCCATGACCAGCCCGAGGGCGAAGCCGGTCCGGCCCGGTGGGGCCGACTCCGCCAGGTGGGCCACCCAGGGGCCGTACCAGCCGATGCCGAAGAAGCCCAGCCAGGTGAACAGGAGGGCGGCCACCACGGGGGAGTGGCCCGCCGGCGTCGTCAGGACCGTCAACCCGGCCACCACCGCGCCCAGGCAGACCAGGACGGGCCGGTACCGCCCGGCACGGCTGCGGTCGCTCCAGGCCGCCAGCGCGATCCGGCCGGCCGCCCCCGCCACCTGGACCGCCACCAGGACGGCGGCGCTCGGACCGGGGCCGAGGGCCGTCACGTCGTGGAGGTACAGCGCGCCGAGCACGCCGATGCCGCTGTGCACCGAGACCAGGCTCAGGCCGGAGAACAGGATCCTCGTCATGGCCGGCTCGCGGAGCATCCGCAGCCGGGAGCCGACGGAGGCCGTCGGCGCGGCGGTGCCGGGAGCGGGGCGCGCGGCCGTGGCGGCCGGCGGCCGCCGGTAGAGGGCGGTGAAGAGCCCGGCGCCCACGAGGGCGACCAGCCCGCCGACCACCAGCGCCGCCCGCCACCCGTGCGCCACGGCCACCAGCGGCAGGACGGCGGCGGCGAGTGCGCCGCCCAGCGGCAGCCCCGCCTGGCGGACGCCCATGGCCAGTCCCCGCTGCGCCGGGGCGAACCAGACGGCCACCGACTTGCTGCCGCCGGGCTGCACGGTGCTGTACCCGGCGCCGACGACCAGCAGGACGGCGAGCAGGGAGGCGTACCCCTGCGCCAGGCCGCCGAGGAGCAGGGCCGCGGCGACCACGGCGGAACCGATGCCGACGACCCAGCGCTCGTTGTGCCGGTCCAGGAGCGCACCGGCCACCAGCAGGCCGACCAGCGGCACCAGTTGGGAGGCGGACAGGAGCAGGCCGATCCGGGTCGTGCTGACGTCCAGTGACTGCTGCAGGGGGACGGCCATCGCCCCGATGCCCTGGACGAAGAAGCCGGAGGCGGCCTGGGTGACGGTGGCGACGCCGAGGACCACCCAGCGGTACCGGAGCAGGCGGGCGGCGTCCCCGACGGCCCTCGGCCCGGAGTGCTTCTCGGTGTCGGTGTGCTGACTCATGCTCAGCAGCCTGGTGTCATGGTCTTATGCATCTCAACCCTTACGGCGAAGGCGCCGTGCACCTCGCCGCGGAACTGGCCAACCGGCGCCCCGGAACCGCCGGGGAACTGGTGGACCGCTGCCGCGCGGCCGGGCTGGTGGTCGACGGACCGGTCCTGCCGGCGGACCTGGCGCGCATCCTGGCCCTGCTGGACAGCTGGGAGTCGGTGGTCGACGCGGCCGACGAGCGCGAACGGGCCGAACGGCTCAACCGGATGCTGGCCGCCGACGCCGCCCACCCCCGGCTGACCGACCACGCCGATGGCTGGCACCTCCACTACCGCGACGACCACCAGCCGTTCGCCGCCGTGCTGTCCACCCTGATCGCCGTCGGCACCGCCTTCCACCTGGTGGGCCGCGGCATGCACCGGCTCGGCCGGTGCGCCGTCGCCGAGTGCACCACCCTCTTCGCCGACACCACGCGGACCGGCCGCCGGCGTTACTGCTCCCAGCTCTGCGCCAACCGCGACGCCGTCCGCCGCCACCGCCGCGCGGCGCGACCGGCGACCGGCCCGGCCCGCGCGTGACCGTCCCGCCCGGACGGCGGGGACGTGGCGGCGGGGACGTGTCGGAGGGCTTCGGCCGGAGTGGGACGTCGGGCCCGCCGACTTCCCGCTCCGGCCGTACCCGAAGGGCCGCGGGATCGTGCACCGCACCGCCTGGATACGATCGCACGATGATCACCACCAGCGCCCGCACCACGGTCTTCGACATCGACGGCACCCTCTGCTTCGACGGGCGGACGATCGACCGCCGGATCCTCGCCGCGCTGGCGGACTGCGAGCGGGCCGGGCACCAGCTGGTCTTCGCCTCCGCCCGGCCGGTCCGCGACCTCCTGCCCGTCCTCGACGGGGCCTTTCCCGCCGCCACGCTGATCGGCGGCAACGGCAGCCTGGTCTCCGTCGGCGGCCGGGTGCGGGCGCGGGCCGCGTTCGAGGCCGGTGACCTCGACCGGCTGCTGACCGAGGTCGAGCGGTTCCGGGCGGGCTACCTCGCCGACGGCCCGTGGGACTACGCCTACACCGGACCGGCCGACCACCCGATCCGCGGCCGGGTCGACCAGGGCGGCCTGGCCCGCCGGGTGGAGCTCGCCGAACTCCCCGCCGTGGTCAAGTTCCTGGTGGTCGACGCGGCCGACCCGGCGGCCCTCGCGGAGGCCGGCCGCGCGCTCGGGATGACCGTCAACCACCACCTCGACGAGGCGATCATCGACTTCGCCCCGGGCACCACGAACAAGTGGGAGGCGCTGACCTCGCTGGGGATCGACGCGTACAACGCCTTCGGCAACGACATCAACGACCTCGACCTGCTGCGCAACGCCCGGCACTCCGTCCGGGTCGGCGCCCACCCGGGCCTGGACGGCGTCGCCCGCGTCACCGTCGCCGCCGAACCGGAGGCCGTCGCCGCCGAGATCTCCCGGCTGGCCGAGGCGCCCGGCCGGTAGCCGCCGGGCGCCGCGACCGTTCGCGTCAGGCCGACGCGGCGTCCGGCCCGGACACCGGCACAGGGGCCGCCCCCTGTGCCGGGCCGGTCGCCGGACCGGACGCCGGGCGGCCGAGGTGGCGGGCGAGGAAGCGGACCGCGCTGTCGGCCTCGAAGCGGGGCAGGTCCTTGTGCCGGCCGGTGTTCGCGTGCAGCGTCTTCTCCGTCGAGGCGAACGCGTCGAACAACGCCAGGCCGGCCTCGCGCGGGATGTGCTCGTCGTCCCACTGGAGGTCGAACTCGATCGGGACGGTGATCCGCCGCGCCTTCTCGGCCAGGGCGTCCGGCCAGTGCAGCCCGAACACCGCGGCCGTGATCCGGGGTTCGACCGCTACCAGCGGCACGCCGATCGCGGTGGCCATGTTGAGGCCGAAGTAGCCGACCGGCCCGTCGGTGCCGATCTCCGGAAGCTGCTGGAGCGCGTCCAGCGCCGCCCGCCACTCGGGCACGGCGAGCTCCGCCAGGTGCGCGTTGTAGCGCACCACGACCGGCCCCTCCGGCTCGCCCGCCGCCCGGGCGCGGTACAGCTCGGCGATCTCCGCCTCGTCGTGCGCGCTGCGCGGCCGGTCGCCGTGCCCGGGGGCGTCGAGGACGGCGACGTGGAAGCCGCAGCCGGCCACCAGGAGCCGCGCCCGGCCCGACATGGACGGGTGCTTCCTGTGAGTGCCGCCGCCGTGGCCCATCAGGACCAGGGGCGCACGACGGGTGCCGGAGGCGGAGGGCGCGCCGGCTCCGGCGCGGACGGGGGACCAGAGCACACCGGGGACGCCGCCCACGGTGAAGTCGCGCTCGATCATGCCGTTCGCCGAGGACTCGGCGGTGAACCGAAGAGACCGAGGAGACTGAAGAGACAGGGAAGAGTGCATCGGTGTTGCCTTTCGGGAATGCCTGCTCGAAGCGGCGCTCCCGGCGACACCTGGGTCAGTCGCCAGCCGTGATCTCCAGGGGGAGCACCCATATCGGTACTGCGTTCACGGGGCTCACCTCCTCGGGCGGTTTCACGGGCGACTGGAAGCTAACATCCCGGCAGCCGTCCCCGCCAGCGGATTTCCGACGCCCGGTCAAAAGCGTGGGAGAGTCGGGGAGAGGGGCGGAGGAACCGACTGCCGCCGGGCCCGTGGGGGAGAGCATGTCCGCGTCCGTCGATCCGGTACCGAGCCACCGCGCGATCGAGAACCTGATCGCGTGCTACGCCGAACTCGTGGACGACGGCGACTTCGCGGGGCTCGGCGCCCTGCTCGCCGACGCCGTCTTCGTCGGCAGCGGCGTGCCGGTCCGCGGGGCCGCGGCGATCGAGGCGATGTTCCGGGAGACGATCGCCGTGTACGCCGACGGGACGCCGCGGACCCAGCACGTCACCGGCAACCTGGCCGTCGAGGTCGACGAGCGGGCGGGGACGGCGGTCGCGCGCTCGTACGTCACGGTGCTGCAGGCGCTGCCCGAACTGCCGCTGCAGGCCATCGCCGCCGGCCGGTACCACGACCGCTTCGTGCGCGGGGAGGACGGGCGGTGGCGGTTCGCGGAGCGGCGGGTGAGGATCACCCTGGTCGGCGATGTGAGCCGCCACCTGCGGCGCTAGGGTGCGCGGACCAGGACGAGAGGGACGGCCGGGACGGGGACGTCCCCGGCGAAGAGGACCGCACCCGCCGCTACCAGGACGAGTTCCGGGCGGCCCAGCCCGAGGGCCGCACCGGCGACCCCCGTGCGCGGCCGTTCCGCACGCTCGGCCTGGCCGGCCGGAGCCGGGGCGCGGACGGGCGTTCCGGGTGTCCGGACCGGTGTTGCGGCCCCCTGCCCTCGGGCGGAAGCTGGAATTCGGAGGCCGGGCACCGGGCTCGGCCTGTAAATCCGTCGAACGGATACCTCCGATGTCACATTCCGAGGACAGCAGGGCGTTCGAACTTCTGGCCGCGATGGTTGCGGGTGATGCCGACATCAGCGACGGAATCGCGGAACTCGGGGCGCAGGGAATCGGTTCACTGGAGGAATGCGTCCGGGTGCTCCGGGAGGGCCTCCGGGCGTCGGCGGGGGACCGGGCCGACGCGCTGCGCCCGAGCGACCCCCTGCGCGCGCATGCGCCCGCGCCGCCGGAGGTCGCCGCCCGGATCGTTCATCAACAGCCCGACCTGCCCTTCATGTTCGAGGGGGAGCTGCACGACCCGCAGGACATCGCGCGGCTCAACGGCCGGGAACTGCACGCGGTGTCGACCCCGGGCGCCGGTCACCTGCTGGTCGTCGACGACATCGCGGTCATCGAGCAGTGGTGGCGGATCCTGTTCTTCGAGCAGTACGTGCACCGCGCGGGAACCTCCCGTGCGCTTTCGGCGGAACCGCAGCCGCGCGAGTTCCACCCCCGGACCTGGTTCTACGAGGACGACAATCTGGGCGGCGGCAATATCTTTCTGGATGCGAATAGGGGGTATTACGACCTGACGAAGGTCACCTATTTCCCCTTCGCCGACTGGAACGACAGGATCTCCTCCTTCTGGATGCTGGGCACGCAGGTGACGAGACTGTGGTCCGACATCCACTGGTCGGGGAACTCGCACACCTTCGTGCTGCCGTTCGGCACCCCGGAGTTCCGGCAGATGGAGTTGCGCAGCATCGGTTTCAACGACATCTCCTCCTCGCTGGAGACCTGGTAGGAGCCCGTACGCCCGCGTCGGTTCGGGGGATTGCGGCGGGGGTTCCGGCGTGGACGGGGCGGCGGGGGAATCCATGCCCCGGAAGGGCGCCGCAACCGGTCGTGCGCCCTCGGAAGGGAGAACAGTCATGCGTCGTCGGATTGCCGCGGTCGGGATGCTGGCCGCCGCCGGAGTGCTCGCGTTCGCCGTGCCCGCACAGGCGGCGACGGGGGTGCTGGTGGTGAACGGTGCGGCGCACCGGAACCCGGCGCGGGGGTGCTACCCGACCGTGTCGCCCGTAGTCGTCCAGAACCTCACGGACGCGAGGGTCGACGTGTACTCCGCGGCGAACTGTCAGGGGTCGCTGACGCGGGAGATCGCCGCCGGGATGTCCGCGGCGACGGTCGGGTTCAGCTACTTCGTCAACTGACGCCGGAGCAGGACCGGAGCACGGGAAGTCGGCCCCGCCGACTTCCCACGCCGTCACGAGGAGGTGCGATGGAGATCCCGGGGCCCGAACCGTGCGCCGACGGCGGGGTGGGCGCCATCGCGCGGGCGGGCGGCCTGCACGCCTACCAGCTGTGGCTGCACGCCGAGTACGGACCCGTCGCGCGGCTCCAGCTGCCCGGGGCCGGGACCGCCGTGTCGATCGCCGATCCGGTGCTGCTGGAGGCCGCGGTCCACCTCGACGAGCGGCCCCGGCGGCTGTTCTCCTTCCTGGACCCGCTGTTCGAGGCGGGCAACCTCCAGGTGCTCCCGGCCGACGAGCACGGGCCGTGGCGCCGGCTGCTGCTCACCGTCCTGGCTGGACGGCCCTCGCACGAACGGCACGTCGCCCGCTTCGCCGCCCTGGCGACCGGGCTCGCCGACCGCTGGGCCGCCCTGCCCGCCGGGCGGTCCGTCGAGCTCCAGCGGGAACTGGCCGGGCTCTCCCTCCGGATGGTCTGCGGCTACGCCCTGGGCGGCGAGGTCGAGGACCCGGACGGCGTGGTCGAGGCCTTCGAGGCGGTGCTCGCCGACCGGTTGGAGCGCCTCTACCGGGATCCGGCCGAGCAGGCCCCGGAGCAGCACGTCGAACGGACCGCGCGGGCCCTCGCCCGGCTGCGGGCGACGGTCGACCGGGTGATCGCCGCGCACCGCCCGGACGGCCCGGGCGCCGGCGGCCCCGGCACCCGCGACCGCGGCGCAGGCGGCCCCGGCACCGACAACCCCAACACCAGCACCCGTGACCGCAGCGACCTGATCGGCGCCCTCGTCGAGGCCGGCGAGAGCCCCGCGAGGATCCGTGACACCGTCCTCGCCGTGATGCTGGCCGCCCACCACACCACGGGTGTGGCCGTCTCCTGGACGCTGCACCTGCTCGCCGCCCACCCGGAGGCGGCCGCGCGCGTCACCGAGGAGCTCGACCGGGTCCTCGGCGACCGCCCGGCGCCCGACCACGTCGACCTGCACCGGCTGCCGTACCTGGGGATGGTCCTGCGCGAGTCGCTGCGCCGCTACCCGCCCGGCCCGTACGGCGCCCGGTGGACCGCCGGTCCGCTGGCCGTCGGCGGGTACACCGTCCCCGCCGGGGCGGTGGTCCTCCTCCCGATCCTGGCCGTCCACCTGAACCCCGCGTACTGGCCCGAGCCGGAGCGGTTCCGGCCCGAGCGGTTCACTCCCGAGGAGTCGGCGGGGCGCCCCCGGCTGGCCTGGATCCCGTTCGGCCTGGGCCCGCGTGCCTGCGAGGGGGCGGGCCTGGCCATGACGGAGGCCCTGGTGCTGCTGGCCGTCCTGCTCAAGCGGCTCGGCTTCCGGCCCGAGCCGGGCCACCGGGTGGTCCCGGTCGAACGGTTCGTGCTGTGGGCCGCCGACGACATCCGCATGCTGGTGAGCCCGCGCGCCGCGGACGGCCCGTCCCGCTGAGCGGTCTGGCGGGAACTCCTATCGCGATATATCGTGAGTTCCCGTTCGTGTCGCCGACCCCGACGCGTGACGAACCATCGTCGAGTTCAGGACGGGAAGTATGCCGGGAGAGATCGTGCCCGCCGGGACGCACTCCGGCCGCGGCCCGCAGCAGTCCGGGATGCGGGCCTCCCATGCCGACCGGGACCGGGTGGCCGAGCTGCTGCGGATCGCTGCGGGCGACGGCCGGCTGACCCCGGACGAGCTGGACGAGCGCCTGGAGGCCGCCCTGTCGGCGCGGACGCTCGGCGAACTGGCCGGGCTGACGGCCGACTTGCCGCCGGTGTCGATCTCCGCCGACGGGGTGGTGGCGGAGGTCAAGGACGTCCTGCGGATCGACCAGCGGTGGAGCGCGGTCAGGCGGGAGGGGCGCTGGGTGGTGCCGCGACGGCTGGAGCTCTTCGTGGAGTGGTGCGACGTGACGCTCGACTTCACCCAGGCGGTGATCACCCAGGACACCCTGCGGATCGACCTGGACATGGAGGGCAAGACCCTGACGCTGATCACCGGGCCCGGCGTCGTGGTCGACTCCGACGCCCTGGCACTGGAGTTCAGCAGGGTCAGGAACGACCGGGCGCCGGACTCCGGCGGGCCGGTCGCCCTGCGCGTGGAGCTGGTCGGCAGGAAGCGCCACGGCCGGATCGTCGTGCGGCAGCCGCGGCGGACGGCCGGCCAGTGGCTGCTGCGCAAGCCCGTGGCGCTGCCTCCCGGCGGCTGACGGGCCGCCGCGGCTGCCGCGGGTTCGTGTCGTGCGCCGCAACCGTCGAGGTCCGACCGGTTCTGCCCTACCCTTCCTCCATGCTCTCTGTGGTGGTGGCCCCCTGGATGGGCGACTCGAAGCCGGTGTTCCTCCACAACCCGGACGAACTGCACGACGCCGCGAGCACGATGAAGGTCGCCGTGCTCGCCGCGCTCTGCCGCGGCGGCGTCAGTCTCGACGCCGAAGTCCCCGTGGTGAACCGCTTCGAGTCCGTCGTGGGCGGGGAGTTCGGCAACGACCCGGACCGGGACAGCGACCCGCTGCCCTGGGAACTGCTCGGCACCCACGTCCCGCTCCGGCTGCTCGCCGAGCGGATGATCACCCACTCCTCCAACCTCGCCACCAACATCTGCCTGGCCCGCACCACCCAGCAGGCCGTCGCCGACGTGTGGCGCCGCGCCGGAGCCACGCACAGCGCCACCCCGCGCGGGATCGAGGACTACGCGGCGCGCGCCCGGGGCGTGCACAACCGGGTGAGCGCCCGCGACCTGGTCCGGCTGCTGCGCTCGCTCGCCGACGAGCCCGAACTCCTCGGCCTCCTCGAATGCAACGAGTTCCGGGTGGACCTGGCCGCCGGGCTCCCCTCCAACACCCGGATCGCCTTCAAGAACGGCTGGATCCCCGGCACCCGGCTCGGCGTGGGCCTCGTCCAGGCGGCCGACTGCCCGCCCTACCTGATCGCCGTCTGCTACAGCGGCCCGCTCGCCGACGGCACGGACCGCACCGACCCGGCGGCCCGCCTGCTCGCCCGCATCTCCAAGGCGGTGTGGGACCGCCGGGACCAGATCAGCCGGCCGGTGCCCTCGGCCCGCCCGGCGCCGCTCCGTTCGGCGGGTTGATCCCTACGAGCCCGTGGTGGCCGGCGCGTGACGCTGCGGAGGATCCGCTGACGGACGGCCCGGACGCGCTCCGGGCCGTCCCGCTCGGGGCGTGAGCCGGGGAACCGGCGCCGATCGCACACGCATGACGGCCCGTCCGTTGCGGTATCGGATTGAAGGGTCCTGCTCAACGGCTGCGCGAGGGTTCGGGGGTGGTCGGCGTGTCGTCCCGGCTACGGATGTTCGCCCGGTGGATCACGGCGGTCGCGCTCGCGGCGGCGTACGCGGCCCTGCACCTGCTGGTCAACGTGGGCGTGGGCCAGCAGGTGCGCGCGAGCAGGGCGGGGGCGCTGTGGTGCGGGGCGGTCGCCCTGGCACTGCTCGGGCCCGCCCTGTGGCTGCGGCACCGCCGACGGGCGGGGGTCGCCGAGATCGTCGCGCTCGTCGACCGCTACGGCACCCGGCGGCCGCGATGCCGGCGGGCCGTCCTGGCCGCCAACACCGCAGGGTGCGTGCTGGCCGGGGGCGGCGCGCTCGCCGTCGCCGTGTCGGAGCGCAGCGCCGCGCTCCCGCCGGAGGCGTCGCTCCTGCTGCTGGCGGGCGGCGTCGCGGCGGCGGGGGCCGGCCTCCTGGTCCTGCGCAGCACCCGTCCGTACGCGGCTCGCGGGGCGGCCCAGGCCCTGCTCCGGGACGGTCGCAGACCCGTGCTCTACCTGCGCAGCTTCGACGACGACGAGGCGGCCGCCCGGGTGGACGACAGGGCGAGGAGCGACCTCCGCGCGCGGGAGGTGCAGTTCGCCGCCGCGCTGGGCGCCGTCGGTCCCGTGATCGCGGTGGGGCGGCCGGGGGAGACCCTTCCGCTCCTGGGCGCGGCCCGGTTCTACCTGCCGCTCGACGACTGGCAGGGCACCGTGCGGCGGTTGATGGACCTGTCCCAGCTGATCGTGCTGCGGCTGGGGCCGGGGGAAGGGCTGCGGTGGGAGATCGGGGAGGCCCGGGCCACGCAGCCGCCGGCGAAGCTGATCCTGCTGGCCCCGCGCGGCTTTCCGGAGCTGGCCGGCCAGGTGAACGCGAGCCTCCCCACCCCGCTGCTGCCCAGGGAGATGGTCGTGGGCGGGCACTGGGTCGGAGCCGTCATCGCCTTCGACGCCCACTGGACCCCCCGGGTGTTCCCGGTGAAGGAGCGCAGGGGGCGGACGGCGTGGACGGCCCGGTCGGGCGGCTCCTCCCTGCGGACGCCCACCGTGCACCTGGTCCGCACCATCCACACGGCGCTGGCCGCGACCGGGAGGCGGCAGCGGGCGATGGCCTGGAGGGCGCAACTCGCCACCAGGAAGGCCGACCTGGTGATGGCGGGGCTGGCCCTCGCGCTGGTCCTGCCGGGGTGGCTCGGGTACCGGATCCTGCAGTTGGCCGGTCGCTGAACCGCCCCGCCGCCCGCCCCGCCGCCGCCCGGCCCGGCGGCGCGCCGAAACGCGCCGCCGGGCCCGGGGCCGCAGCCGGGCGGAGGGGTCGAGGCCGCAGCCGTCAGTACGGCTGGACCAGGACGTGAGCCGCGCCCGGGATGCCGACCTTGAGGAGCTCGTCCTCCTCCGGCGTGGTCGGCGTGCCCGTCTCCTGCTTGAGGACGGCCCGCGACAGGGCCTGGACCCACATGGCGCGGGGGCGGCGGCGCTCCTCCCAGGCGGCGAGGGCGGCCGGCACGGTGTCGGCCGCGTCCAGGCTCTGGGCGAGCACGAGCGCGTCCTCGACGGCCATCGCGGCGCCCTGGGCGAGGTGCGGGGTGGAGGCGTGGGCGGCGTCGCCGGCCAGGACGATCCGGCCGACGTGCCAGGGCTCCTCGACGGTGACCTGGGAGATCCGCGAGTGGACCACGGCGGCCGGGTCGGTGATCAGCGCCAGCGCCTCGGCGATCGGCCCGCCGAAGCCGGCCAGCCGCTCGCGCAGCTGCTCGTGGGCGCGCTCCGGGTCCGGACGGAAGTCCTCGGCCTCGGCGAAGACCGAGCCCAGGTACATCTGCTCGGTGCTGATCGGGGTGAGCAGGGCCTTGGCGCTGAGGTTGCCGGAGGACATCACCACGCCCTGAACCTCGGGCGAACGCGGCAGCGTGACACGCCAGTTGGCGAAGCCGGTGTACTCGGGGACGTACTTCTCGCCGTACAGGTGGCGGCGCAGCGGCGAGCCGATGCCGTCGAAGCCGACGACCAGGTCGTAGCGGCCGACGTGCCCGTCGGTGAGGGCGACCTCGACGCCGTGGGCGTCCTCGTGCAGGGTGCCGACGGTGGTGCCGAAGCGGACCGTCACGCCCGCCCCGGCGGCGGCGTCGGCCAGGACGCGGGCCAGCGCGGGGCGCGGGATGCCGTTGTTGGAGGGCACGTCGCCCATCCGGGGCTGCGGGATCTTCGCGAGGGTGGCGCCGGCCGGGTCGCAGATGGTCAGCACCTCCCACGGGAAGCCGACGGACAGGCAGTCCTCCAGGACGCCGATCTCGCGCATCACGTGCAGGGCGTTGGACGGCTGGATGATGCCGACGCCGAGGGCCTCCAGCTGCTCGCGCAGCTCGGCGACGTCGACCTGGTGGCCGCGCTGGGCGAGGGCGGTGGCGAGGGTGAGGCCGCCGATGCCGCCACCGTTGACGAGGACGCGCAGGGGTCTGGTCATGAGGGACGCTCCGAAGGGAAGTTCGCAGGAGTGCGGGGGCTCGGCCGGAGCCGGCCGGCCGCATGAGGGTTCGGCCGGGACCGGTTCAGCCGGCGCGCGTGGCGGCGAGGTCCATCAGGTGGTCGACCAGGGCGAGCAGCAGGTCCCGGCCGAAGGCGCGCTCGCGCACGTCCCCGAGCAGCATCGGCACCTGCGGGTCGAGGTCGAGCGCGGCCCGGATCTCGTCGGGGGTGCGGGTGTTGGTGTTGTGGAAGCAGTTGATCGCGACCACGAACGGGATGCCCCGGCTCTCGAAGAAGTCGATGGAGGCGAAGCTGGTCTCCAGCCGGCGGGTGTCGGCGATGACGATCCCGCCGAGGGCGCCGTTGACCAGGTCGTTCCACATGAACCAGAAGCGTTCCTGGCCGGGCGTGCCGAACAGGTAGACGACCAGCTCGGGGCTGACCGTGATCCGCCCGAAGTCGAGCGCGACGGTGGTGGTGGTCTTCTGGTCGACGCCGGCCAGGTCGTCGATGCCGACGCTGGCCCGGGTCAGGTACTCCTCGGTGCGCAGCGGGGTGACCTCGCTGACCGAGCCGACCAGGGTGGTCTTGCCCACGCCGAAGCCGCCCGCGATCAGGATCTTGACGGCGGCCGGGGCGGCGGGGGCGTCGATGGCGGAGTGGGGTGTTGCCATGTTCAGAGTCTCCGGAGTCCTTCGCGTACGGCCGTGAGCAGGCCGAGGTCCACGCCCCCGGCGGCCCGGGCCACCGAGAGCGGTGCCCGGGCCTTCAGCAGGCCCTGGGAGACCAGGTCGCCCAGCAGGATCTTGGTGACCGAGACCGGGAGGTCCAGGCCCGCCGACACCTCGGCGACGGCGATGGGACGCCGGCAGCGTTCGAGGATCAGCCGGTGTTCGGGCTGCAGGCCGCGAGCACCGGCGCGGCTGCCCCGCGCCAGGGCCGCGTCGGCCTCCGCCTCGACCGTGGTGAGCACGGTGATGAGGGTGAGGTCGTCGCGCTCGGGCGCGGTCCGGCCGCGGGTGATCGTGTACGGGCGCACCATGCTGCCCGTCTCTTCCTCCGCGTCGTCCTCCTCCAGCTCGCTCCAGTGCGGCACCGCGCCGCGCCGCCGGCCGTCGTCCCCGTCGGACTGCGGGCCGGCCTGCCGGCCGTCGTCGAGGCCGTCCCCCCAGGCGTCGTTCCCGTACGGTTCCACCCGGGTCAGCCCCGGTTCCGGGAGGCGAAGGCGTCGAAGGACGCCGGGGCGGCGGGGGCGCCCTCGCCGCGGACCGGGGTGGTGAGCTTCTGGCCGACCTGCTGCACCAGGGTGTGCATCGCGACGGACATCACCTCGGCGTCCACCTCCTGGGAGGCGACCACGGCCAGGTGGGTGCCCTGGGCGGCGGCGATGACGAACAGCCAGCACTCGGCGAGCTCGACGATCACCTGGTGCACCGGGCCGCCGTCGAACAGCGCCCCGACCCCGCGGGCCAGGCTCTGCTGGCCGGTGGCGACGGCGGCCAGCCGTTCGGCGTCGGCCCGCTCGATGGTGCGGGAGTGGCTGACCACGAGACCGTCGTCGGAGAGCAGGACGGCGTTCCTGGTCCCGGGCACCGAGTCGACGAGTCCGTCCAGCAGCCAGTCCAGGTCCTGGTGGGTGGCGATCGTGCGGTTCATGACTGGTCATCCGTTCGTGTGGTTCGGGTGTCCGCGGCCGGAAGGGCCCAGGGGGACGGGGCGGGCGCGGGAGCCGGGTGGCCGGCGGGTGCGGGGGAGGGGGCCGGCGGGGCGGCGGGCAGCGGGTGCTCGCCGCTGTCCTGGGCCCGGGCGGCGCGGGACTGGCGCTGGAAGGCGCCGATCGCCGCACCCGAGCGCCGCACCGGGCAGTCGGTGCGCTCGACCGGGCCCGCGGGCGGGGCGGTGGGCCCGGCGGCGGGCCGCTCGACCCACGGCGACCGCTCCGGCGGGGGCACCCGCAGCTCGGCCGCCAGGCTGGCCTGCCGGACGCGCTGCGGCAGTGGGGCCTGGCCGCCCTCGGCCGGGCTGAACGGCACCGAGGTCCGGTACTCGCGGCGCTGCCGGCGCTCGGCCAGCCGGTAGTGGTCGGCCGGGCGGTACTGCTCGTCGGCGTACGGGGCCTCGGCCTCGGTGACCCGGGCGTAGGCGATGTCCGGGTAGGCCGGGACGTCCAGGGCGGGTGCCGGGTCGGCCGGGGAGCTGTGCTCGATCGGCTGCTCCGGCCGGACCGACGGCCCGGAGGAGTGGGACGGCCCGGACTCGTAGGGCTGCCCGGACTCGTACGGCTGGTAGGGCTGCTCCTGCGGGAAGGGCTGTTCGGGCTGGTAGGGCTGCCCGTGCGGGAACGGCTGTCCCTGCGGGAACGGCGCCTCCGGCAGCGGGATCTCGTGGACGGTGGCTTCCGGCTCGGCCTCGGCGGTCGTCCCGGCGGTCGTTTCCGCGCCCGTCTCGACACTCGCCCCGATGTCCGCCCCGACGCCCGTCGAGGACAGCGGCAGCGGCAGCGGTACCGGAGCGGCCTGCGGGACGAAGCCGCCCTGGCCGAAGGAGTCCAGGCCGAAGGAGTCCACCGGCGCGACCGGCGGACCGGCCGGCACCGGGGCGGGCGTCTCGTCGGAGGCCGAGCGCACGGCCCGGCGCGAGCGGCGCACCAGCGGGATGGGCTCGGTGGCCGTACCGCCGGCGCCGTCCGGCAGCCCGGTGTCGCCCTCGATGACCAGCTCGTCCGGGACGAGCACGACCGCCCGGGTGCCGCCGAAGGCGGACGGGCGGAACTCGATCCTCAGCCCGTGCAGGGCGGCCAGCCGGGAGACCACGTGGAAGCCGAGGCGGATGTCGTCGGCCCGGGCCAGCACGTCGGTGCGCGGCGGGCGGCTCATCAGCTCGTTGGCGGCGTCGTACTGCTCCGGGTCCATGCCCAGGCCCCGGTCCTCGATCTCGATCGCGAGCCCGCGGCCGACCACGGCGGCGCGCACCTCGACCGGCGTGGGCGGCTTGGAGAAGGTGGTGGCGTTCTCCATCAGCTCGGCGAGCACGTGCGCCACCGGGCCGACGGCCCGTTCGGACAGCCACGGGTCGCCCTCGATGTCGATCGAGATCCGGCGGTAGTCCTGCACCTCGCCCTGTGCGGCGCGCAGCACGTCCAGCAGCGGGACGGGCTTGCGCCAGCGCCGCTGCGGCTGGCCGCCGGCCATGATGACGAGGTTCTCCTCGTACCGGCGCAGGCGGGCGGTGAGGTGGTCGAGGTCGAAGAGGCCCTCCAGGACCTCCGGGTCGTCGTGCTTGCGCTCCAGTTCGTCCAGCTTGCGCAGCTGGCGGCCGATCAGCAGCTGGGTGCGGCGGGCGATGCGCTGGAGCAGCCGCTCGAAGCCGCGGTGCTGCTCGGCCTGGCCGACGGCGGACTCCAGGGCGGCGGAGCGGGCCAGGTTGAGCGCCTGGCCGAGCCGGGCCAGCTCGTCGGTTCCGTTGCCGTGCGGGCCGGCGGTGATGGTGCGGGTCTCGGCCTCGACGTCCACCTGCTCGCCGCGGCCGAGGCGCTCGACCACCTCGGGCAGGGTGCGCTGCATCTCCTCGGCCTGGGTGTGCAGGTCCTTGATGCGGCGGCGCAGGGAGCGGCTCAGGCGCCAGGAGGCGATGACGACCGCGACGACCGTGATCAGGCCGATGACGGTGGTGAGCACGACCCGGGTGAGCATGCCGATGATGGCGCTCTTGGCGACCTCGATGATGCCGTTGGTGCGGTCCTCGATGGCCTTGACCAGTGGCGGGTTGAGCCCGTCGAGGGCCTGGCGCCACTGGTCCTGGGTGGCCGGGAGCCTGACGGTGCCGGCGGCGTCGGCGGCGGTGGGCTTGAGCAGGGCCTGCTCGACGGCGGCCTTGGCCTGCCAGGACGGGCTGTTGACCAGGTCGTGCCAGGCCGGTGCTTCGGTGTCCGGGATGTACGGCAGGACCTGGACGTTGAGCAGGTGGTCCTGCGCGCCGATCAGCTGCTGGACCTGCTGGTAGTCGGTGGCGGACAGCCGTCCGGTGGGCCAGCCGCGGGCCAGGACGGCGTCCTCGCGGGAGATCATCTCCTTGGCCCAGAAGGAGTTGACCAGGGTCTTGGACAGCCAGGTGACCTCGCCGGTGTCGACCCGGCTGAGCGCGGTGAACAGCCGCAGGTCGACGCTGATCAGGTCGGTGTAGTAGGCGAAGACGCTCTGCTGGTCGGTGGTGGCGCGGTCGACGGCGGCACGCTGTTCGGCCAGCTTGCCCATGGCCTGGCGGGCCTCGGCGACGGCGGAGCGGACCTCGGCGGGGGCGTTGTCGGCGGTTGCCCCGGAGAGGGTCTGGAACTGCCGGACCGCGTCGTCGGTCAGCTGGCGCTGGCGGCGCAGCTGGTCGGCGTTGGAGCCGGGCCGGGCGAGCGCCTCGGCGCTGAGCCGGCGCTCCTCCTGGAGGTTGTAGTAGACGATGTTGGACGGTTGGCCGGCCTTCTGCGCGATGGTGGCCTGGTCGGCCAGTCGCTGGAAGTCGGCGATGGTCTCACCGCTGGTCACGGCCCAGAGGGCGACCAGGGCGATGCTGGGGACGACGGCCAGGACGAGCAGCGCCGTCCGCAGGGACAGGCGTGGACGCCTGCGGGGGCCCTTCGGCGTCGGGGGCCGCCGATTCGCACGCGCGCGCAGAGCTGACTCCTTGGGACTGGCGGCCGGCCGGTGAGGGGCGGGCCGTCCGGGCACGGTTTTTTGACGAAGCGATACTAGTCATACCGTGTGATTGGAGTGAAAAACCGTTCGCTGCCTGGGCCGTACTTGCACACGCGGTGAACACAAGGTCACTCGACCGTCGACGGTGCGTATGCGGAGGGGGCGGTTCCGGGCCTGCTCGACACAGTGTCGGCGCGGCGCCCGGCCGGCGGGTGGCCGGGGTGTGAAAACTGTGTGACGCCCCGTCGTGCGGCCCCCGGGCGCCCCGTCAGTGCGTCAGCAGGCGGGAGCGGGTGGCCTCCAGCTCCGCCGCCAGCACCCGCCCGGCCGCCTCCGGATCGCCGTCGTGCAGGGCCCGGACGAGGTCCGCGTGGGCGTCGTAGCCGTGGTCCGGATCCTCCGCGCGCAGGCCGAACAGGCCGACCAGGGCGACCAGCTGCTCGCGCAGGACCGGGGCGAACTGGGCGAACAGGTCGTCCAGGACGGGATTGTGCGCGGCGGCCACCACGGCCGTGTGCAGCGCGATGTCGGCGTCCACGAAGGCGGCGTCGTCCGCCCCGCCCGCCGCCCGGCGGGCCGCCAGCGCGGCGTCGAGCGCGGCGAGGTCCGCCCCGGTGCGGCGCCCGGCCGCCAGCCGGGCCGCCTGCACCTCGACCACCGTCCGCACCTCGTAGACGTGCGCCAGCTCCGCGCGGCGCAGCCGGGCGGCCCAGTCCCCGGTGGGCCGGTCGGCGGTGACGTACACCCCGGAGCCCTGGCGGCTGCGCACCATCCCGGCCGCCGCGAGGGTGCGCAGCGCCTCCCGGACGGTCGAGCGGCCGACGCCCAGCTCCTCGGCGAGCGCCACCTCGCCCGGCAGCTTCCCGCCCACCGGCCACTGCCCGGCCCGGATCTGCTCCTCCAGCCGGGCGGCGGCCTGTTCGGCGAGGGGGGAGGGGCGGAGCGCGGCCATCGGGTTCACCTGTCAGGTTGTCTGAGGACTTCGGTCGTGGTTACTCTACCCGGCATGCAGCCGTGGACGCTCCCCCCGGGGGGCCTTCTTCTTGGTGGCCGCAGCGGGGCGTGACCGGACCGGCACCCCGCTGCGGCGCGCCGTCCTGCCGGTCTCCGGTGTCCGCCCCGAGCGAGGAACCCCGTCATGCGACCGCCCGTACGCTTCCCCACCCTGCACGCCCCCGCCGGGCCCGTCCCGGCCGCCGCCCCCGCCTGGAACCCCCAGCGCGGCGGCACCATGCCCTCCCACCGCTACCGCCCCGCCCACGAGCGGGTGCACGTGCCCGCCCTGCTGCGCCGCTGGCCCGGCCGTCGCATCGAGCGGGCCCCGCTGTGGGTGCCCGTCGACCTGCGCGACGGCAACCAGGCACTGGCCGAGCCGATGGACCCGGCGCGCAAGCAGCGGATGTTCGACCTGTTCCTGGCCATGGGCTTCAAGGAGATCGAGGTCGGCTACCCGTCCGCCAGCCGCACCGACTTCGACTTCGTCCGCCAACTGGCCACCACCCCCGGAGCCGTGCCCGAGGACGTCACCGTCGTGGTCTTCACGGCGGCCCGGGCCGACCTGGTCGAGCGCACCTTCGAAGCCGTCGCGGGCCTGCCCCGGGTGGTCGTCCACCTCTACACCGCCACCGCGCCGCAGTGGCGGGAGGTCGTCCTCGGCAAGGAGCGCGCCGGGCTCCGGGCGCTGATCACCTCGGCCGCGACGCTGATGGCCAGGCTGGGGGAGGGCCGGGACGGCCTGCGGTTCCAGTTCTCGCCCGAAGTGTTCAACCTGACCGAGCCGGACTACGCGCTGGAGGTGTGCAACGGGCTCACCCGGCTCTGGGACGCCTCGCCCGAGCGGCCGGTGATCCACAACCTGCCGGCCACCGTCGAGATCGCCACCCCCAACGTGTACGCCGACCAGATCGAGTACATGGACCGCCACCTGGAACGGCGCGAGGCGGTGATCCTCTCCGTCCACCCGCACAACGACCGCGGCACCGGCGTCGCCTGCGCGGAACTCGCCGTCCTCGCCGGCGCCCAGCGGGTCGAGGGCTGCCTGTTCGGCAACGGCGAGCGGACCGGCAACGTCGACCTCGTCACCCTGGCGCTCAACCTGCACACCCAGGGTGTCGACCCGATGCTGGACCTCTCCGACATCGACGCGATCCGGCGCACCGTCGAGCACTGCAACCGGCTGCCCGTCCACGAGCGGCACCCCTACGCGGGCGACCTGGTGCACACCGCCTTCTCCGGCACCCACCAGGACGCCATCCGCAAGGGCTTCGCCCGGCACGCCGAGACAGCCGCCGCGCTGGGCGTCCCGCAGCGGGAGGCGCCCTGGTCGGTGCCGTACCTGCCGATCGACCCGGCCGACCTGGGGCGGGACTACGAGGCGGTGATCCGGGTCAACAGCCAGTCGGGCAAGGGCGGGATCGCCCACCTGCTGCAGGCCGCGGAAGGGCTGGAACTGCCCCGGCGGCTGCAGATCGACTTCGCCCGGGTGGTGCAGGAGGCCACCGACGACAGCGGACGGGAGATGACGGCGGAGGAGCTGTACGGGCTGTTCCGGGCCGAGTACCTGGACGCGGGGGCCGGCCGGCGGTGGCGGGTCGGGGACGACTGGGCCGAGGTCGACGGCCGCCGGGGCACCGGCGCCGGGCCGTTGGACGCGGTGGCCGACGCCGTGGGGGCGGAGATCCTCTCCTTCGGCGAGCACGCGGTGGGCTCCGGGCGGGACGCCGTCGCCTACGTGGAGGCGCGGGTCGGCGGGCCGGACGGCGGGGTCGTGTGGGGCGTCGGGCGGGACGCCTCGGTGCTCACCGCGGGCGTACGGGCGGTGCTGAGCGCCGACTCGCGCCGCTCGGCGCGGAAGGCATGATGGACCGATGACCTCCTCACTCCCCACACGCAGTCAGGCCGTCGCCGAGGCACTGGCGGTGGCCGGCGTCCCCGGCGAGATCCGCGTCCTGCCCGACTCCGCCCGCACCGCCGCCGAGGCCGCCGCCGCGCTGGGCTGCGAGGTCGGCGCCATCGCGAACAGCCTGGTGTTCATTTGTGACGGCGCGCCACTGCTGGTGATGACCAGCGGCGCCCACCGGGTCGACACCGCCCACCTGGCACGGCAGTTGGGCACCGGCCCGATCGAACGCGCCACCGCCGCCCAGGTCCGCGAGGCCACCGGCCAGGCCATCGGCGGCGTCGCCCCGACCGGCCACCCGGCGCCGCTGCGCACCGTGGTCGACACGGCGCTCGACGCGTACGAGGTGCTCTGGGCCGCCGCCGGACACCCGCACACCGTCGTCCCGATGACGTACCGGGAGTTGCTGAACGTGACGGGCGGGACGCCATCCACAGTGGTCGTCGAACAGACGCAGGATCCGACAACCGGACAATCCGATCGGCTCTGAAGCTGCGCATACGGTCAGTGGGCGGATACTGGAGAGGTGGGGCGAATCGATCCGGGCGTCGCCGACAGGCCGCCGGAAGGGTTCGACCACCGGTAACGGCCTCCAGCTCCCCGCTTTCGCGCCGTCGGTGCGGTCGTGGGCGCGCGGAGGGCCGACACGACGAGAGAGAGAAGCCGTGATGAGTTACTTCGGTCGTGGAGGAGACAGGGACCGTGGTTACGGTCGTGACCGTGGGGACCGGGACCGGGGCCGGGGCCGTGGTCGTGACCGCGACCGCCGTGGACGCCGTCGTTTCGGTTTTTGGTGACGGTGCTTACGGCTAGGGCTGCGCACAGCAGTTCCGACTAGCGTCACCCCGAGGGGCCGACGGTGTCACCGCCGGCCCCTCGCCCTGGGGTCGGCGCCGCCTCCGTACGGAGGGCGACGCGTCCCCACCCCGGTACGACGGCTCCGTATCCCGGAACCTCGTTTCCGGATCCCGGAACGATGTCTCCGAGAGCAACGGGTCGTGTCCATGCGCGATGTGACGCCCCCGGGTGACCGGGCGGCCGACAAGGCCGATGCGGTCAGCGAGGCCGGCGGGGCCAACAGGGCCGACGAGGCCGAGTACCAGGGACCGGTGGCGGAACCGCCGGTCATTCCGCTGCGGGAGCTGATCCGCCGGTTCTGGCCGTGGGTGCGCCCCGACGCGCGCTGGCTCCCGGTGAGTGCGGCCCTGCTCGTCGTCGGCGCCTTCGGCGAGGTCGTCTCGGTCTGGCTGTTCAAGGACCTCATCGACGACGTCCTCGTCCCCCGGCACTTCGCAGACTTCTGGCCGCTCGCCGCCCTGATGCTCGGTGCGGCCGTCGCCGCCGGGCTGTTCACCTTCGCCGGCGCCTACACCAGCACCAGGACCGCCGAGCGCTACATGCTGCGGCTGCGCACCGACACCCTCGCCCACCTGCACACCCTGCCCCCCGACACGCTGGAGAGCCGCTGGCGCGGCGACCTGGTGGCGCGGCTCACCTTCGACATCGCCGAGATCGAGCAGATGGTGGCCACCGGGCTGGTCGAGGGCGCGGTGGCCGTCGTCAGCCTGCTGCTGTTCACCGGCGCCGCGTTCTACCTGAGCTGGCAGCTCACCCTGGCCGCGCTGCTGGCCGCCCCGCTGTTCGTCCTCTCCAGCAGCCTGTTCGGACGTGTCATCCGGCGCCGGGAGCGACGGGTCCAGCGCCGCGCGGGAGGGGTCACCGCGCTGCTGGAGGAATCCCTGCGCAACGCCGTGGTCACCCGGACCTGCGGCCAGGAGAGCCGCGAGGTCGAACGGGTCCACCGGGAGGGCCGGGCGCTGCTCGACGCCGAACTCGCCGCCGCCCGGGTCGCCGATCTCTACCAGCCCTTCCTCAGCGTGCTGCAGCTGCTCGCCGGTCTGGCCGTGGTGGGTGTCGGGGCCCTGCAGGTCATCCACGGACAGCTCAGCCTCGGCGGCCTGCTCGCCTTCGCCGCCTTCATGGCGCAGCTGTTCGAGCCCGTCCAGCAGCTCGCCGCCCTCATTCCGCTGGCCGGCGCGGCCTGCGCCTCGGGCGAACGCGTCCTGGAGCTGCACGAGATCCGCAGCCCGGTGCAGGAACGCCCCGCGGCCCGGGACACCGGCCCGGTCCGGGGCCGGATCACCCTCCGGGGCGTCCGTGCCGCCTACCCCGGTGCCGGCGGCGCCCCGGGGCCGCCCGTCCTGGCCGACGTGGACCTCGACCTGCGCCCCGGCGAGGCCCTGGCCGTCCTGGGGCCCAGCGGCAGCGGCAAGTCGACCCTCGCCAAGCTCCTGGTCCGCTTCCTCGACCCGCAGGCCGGCACCGTCCGCCTGGACGGGCGGGACCTGCGCGACCTCACCCTCGCCTCACTGCGCCGAGCGGTCACGCTGCTGCCCCAGGAGGCCCCGCTGTTCCACGCGAGCATCGCCGACAACATCGCCTACGGCCGACCGGACGCCCCGCCCGCCGACGTCGAACGCGCCGCCCGCATCGCCGGGGCCCACGGCTTCGTCACGGCGCTCCCGGAGGGCTACCGCACGGTGATCGGCGCCGACGGATTCCAGCTCTCCGGCGGTCAGAGCCGGCGCGTCGCCATCGCCCGGGCCTTCCTGCGCGACACCCCCGTCGTGATCCTGGACGAACCCACCAGTGGCCTGGACCCGCACACCGTCGAGCAGCTCGTCCCCGCGCTGCGCCGCCTGATGGCCGGGCGCACCACCGTCCTGATCACCCACGACCCGGCCCTGCTGCCGCTGGCCGACCGGGTGCTCGACCTCGGCGCGCCGGATGCCGCCCGCGACGGCGCCGGGAGGGCGGCCCGCCCCCGTCCCGGTCCGGCCGCCGCGCTCCGGGGCCGGGAGCCGCGGGAGCGCTGAGCCCCGGAGGGCCGGGGGCATCACCCGGCCGGGGGATACTGGCGCCATGCTGTTGACGTGGATCGCCGAGCTGGCGGACGAGCCGCTGGCGCTGGAGCCGGACGACCACCCGGTGGAGTGGGAGACCAACACCTGGTGGCTGACCGCCGAGGTCGAGGACCGGCGGGCGTTGGGGGTCCCGGAGGTGGTGGCCGCCTTCGAGCGGACCGCCGCCCTGCTCCGGGACCGGGTCCGGGCGCTGGGCCACGACGGGCCGGCCACGTTCTACGTCTGGCACGACCACCAGGCCGGGCAGCTGCGCTGCTCGACCGGCTCGGTCGGCCCGGACGACCTGCCGTTCGGCGGCGCGTACGAACCGGTGGCGGACCTCGGGCCGATCGTCGCGGACTACCTCGCCGACGCGGAGCCCGGCGTCACCAGGATCACGGACGAGGACGAGGACGAGGCGGAGGGGGAGGAAGCGGCGATCCCGCCGTTCCCCGTCTGGGTCCGTGCCGTCGGGCCCGGCAAGGAACCAGGAGACGGGCCCTACACGCCGAGGTAGTGCAGGACGGCCAGGATGCGGCGGTTGTGGTCCGTGGTGCGGGGCAGGTCCAGCTTGTCGAAGACGGCGTTGAGGTTCTTCTCCACCGCGCTCAGCGAGACGTGCAGCCGCTGCGCGATGGCGGCGTTGGTCCAGCCCTCGGCGAGCGCCTCCAGGACGCTGCGCTCCCGCGGGGTGAGCCGGGCCAGCGGGTCGGTGCGGGTGGTGTGCACCACCAGGCGGCGGACCACCTCCGGGTCGATCACCGTGCCGCCCGCCGCGACCCGCACCAGGGCGTCCAGGAACTCCTCGACCTCGGCCACCCGGTCCTTCAGCAGATAGCCGACCCGCTCCGCGCCGGCGTCCAACAGCCGGGCCGCGTAACCGCGTTCGATGTGCTGGGAGAGCACCAGGACCCCGACCCGCGGCCACCGCTCGCGGATCTCCACCGCCGCCCGCAGTCCCTCGTCGGTGTGGGTCGGCGGCATCCGGATGTCCACCACCACGACGTCCGGCGGCTGCTCCGCCACCGCCGCGGTCAGCGCCGTCGCGTCGCCCACCGCGGCCAGCACCTCGTGCCCCTCCTCGGCGAGCAGGCGGACCAGGCCCTCCCGCAGCAGGGTCGAGTCCTCGGCGAGGGTCACGCGCATGGCAGCTCCGCGGTGATGACGGTCGGGCCCCCGGCGGGGCTGTGGACGTGGAGGGTACCGTCCAGCGCGGCCACCCGCCCGCGCAGGCCGGTCAGGCCGCTGCCGGCAGGGTCCGCGCCGCCCGCGCCGTCGTCCTCCACCCGCACCGTGAGCAGGCCGGCGGCCCGCTCGACCCGGGCCGAGACCGCCGAGGCGGCGGAGTGCTTGGCGGCGTTGGTGACGCACTCCGACACCACGAAGTAGGCCGCGGTCCGCACGGGTTCGGGGAGCGGGCCGGCCACCTCGTAGCGCAGCCGCAGCGGAATGGCGCACCGCTCGGCCACCCCGCCCAGCGCCTCCTCCAGCCCCAGGGTGTCCAGCGCCGACGGGTACGCCCGCCAGGCCACCTCGCGCAGCTCGGTCAGCACCTCCCGCGCCTCCCGGTGCGCCTGGCGCAGCAGCGCCTCCGTCCGCTCCGGGCCCTGGTGGCGGTCCAGGCCGCGCCGCACCCGGCCGAGCAGCATCGCCAGCGCCACCACCCGCTGCTGCACGCCGTCGTGCAGATCCCGCTCGATCCGGCGCCGCTCGGTGTCCACCGCCCGCACCACCGCGGCCCGGCTGTCCGCGAGTTCGGCGATCCGGCGGCGCAGCAGCTCGGCCTCGGACGGCCCGAAGCACTCCCGGGCGGTCCGGGCGTCCAGCGCGGCCAGCGAGAACAGGCCCTGTACGGCCAGGAAGAGCAGCACCCCGCCGAGCAGCACCTGGGTCGCCAGCTCCTCCCAGCCCAGCGAGCCGCGCAGCACCCCGCCGACCAGCAGCACGGCCAGCGCCAGCCCGAAGACCAGCAGCCCCAGCACCACCCCGGCGACCAGCCCGCCACCGCTGCGCACCACCAGGTAGCGCAGCAGCCTGCGGTCGTCTGCCCGGTAGTGGCGGGGGAAGCGGTCGCCGAAGAACGCCCTGCGCCGGGCCCGCTCCAGGGCGGCCAGCCGGCGCACCCCGGACAGCAGGCCCGGCGCGGCGTACGGGCGGGTGCGCGGCCAGAGCAGGAACGGTCCGAGGACGGCGCCGGCCAGCAGCAGGTACAGCGCGGCGAGGGCGGCGCTCGGGCAGCCGAGCAGAACTCCGGCGGCGCGGCGCGGCCATGACGTGGTGTCTGCTCCATCCCCCTGCACGGGGTTCGAGCTTACGGGGCCGGTAGGGCCGTTGGGGCCGGCGGGGCCGATGTGGCCGGTGTGTGCGGCGCCGTCCGGGGCGGTCACCGGGTGCGGCGGTGCTGGGCGGCGCTCTCGCCGCGGCGGCCGCGGACGCGCATCACGACGTACCCGGCCACGGCCAGCACGACCACGACCAGGACCGCCTTGGAGAGCAGCCCGACGTACGTCTCCACCACGTCCCAGCGGTCCCCCAGCAGGAAGCCGGCCATCACCAGCACGCTGTTCCACACCAGGCTGCCGATCGTGGTCAGCATGACGAACGCGGGCAGCGGCATCCGCTCGACCCCGGCCGGCACCGAGATCAGGCTGCGGAAGATCGGCACCATCCGGCCCAGCAGCACCGCCTTCGTCCCGTGCCGGGCGAACCAGGCCTCGGTGCGCTCCAGGTCGGAGGCCTTGACCAGGGGCAGCCGGGCCCAGATCGCGTGCATCCGCTCCCGGCCGAACAGGGCGCCCAGCCAGTAGAGGACGACGGCCCCGGCGACCGAACCGAGGGTGGTCCAGGTCAGCGCGGACGCGAGGCTGATCACGCCCTGCCCGGCGGCGAAGCCCGTCAGCGGCAGGATCACCTCGCTGGGCAGCGGCGGGAAGAGGTTCTCCAGCGCGATCGCCAGGCCGGCCCCGGGCCGCCCATGGTGTCGACCAGGTCGGCCGCCCAGCCGGCGAACCCGTCGGCGGGCTGCTGGGCGATGGCGAGGACGGTGTGCGGCATGCGGGGCTCCAAAGTGATCGGGGGACTGCTCGTCCCCGGCTGGCTCCACGCTAGAAACCGCAGGTCAGTGGCGGTATGAGGGTTTCCGGCGAACCTCCTGCGGTTTCCCGCAGCACGCCACCCCGCGGTTTCCCGCAGGGCCGCGGATACCGGGTGGCGACGGCCGCGGTCGTCTTGTCAGGATGTCGCCATGAACGACGCCTTCACCCTGGCCTGGCGGTACACCACCGGGCTCGTCCACCCCGAGGACCTGCCGATGGCCGCCGCCGACCTGCTGGCGGCGGGGGTCGGTGCGCAGTCGGCCGCGCTGTGCGACCTGGCGGGGCGTCGGGGCCGCGGCGAGCGCTCGGCCGAGCTCGGCGGGCTGCTGCGGCAGGCGATGGCCGAGCTCGGCCTGCCGGTGCCGGACGACGACTTCGTCGGGCGCTGCCTGCTGCACCGCACGGCGGCCCGGCTGATGTCGGAGGAGATCACGTCGGGGGACGCCGTCAGCGAGCTCTGGCGGGCGAGCGGCGGGGCCGCGAACGCGGCGGAACAGCGGTTCGTGGCGCTGGCCGACCAGGTCTGCTGCCCGGACTGCCTTGGCGACCGGGCGTCAGGGGCGCGGCAGGACTGGGAGCGGGAGCTGCGGGCGGCGGCCGTCGAGGTGGCGTCGGCCGCCGACCACGGGTTCACCGTCTCCTGGTACCGGGACTGACCACCCCGCCGGGAGCCCGGGGGCGGCTCAGCGGCCCGGCCCGGCGGGCCGGCCTGCGGCTCAGCGGCCCATTGCGGCCACGGTCTCCCGGGTCAGCTCCCGCGCCCGGGCGACCGTGGCCGTCAGCTCGGCCGCCGATCCGCCGGGCGCGGCGAGCAGGCCGCGCGCCGTCGAGCTGAAGTCCGCCGGAGTGTCCGGCAGTTGCTCCGCCACGGCCAGGGCGCCCTTCTCGTTGAGGCACCAGCGGCGGTGGTGGGCGTGGAGGGCCTGGACCAGGATGCCGACGGCGCGCGACAGACAGAGCGAGACGTGCAGGGCATCGGCGCGGGCGGCGCTCTTCGCGGCGGTGTCGAGCAGGAAGCCGGCCTCCCAGGTGGCCGCGGTGAGGGCGTCGCGCAGCGGCTCCGGATAGTCGGCGGCCTGCTTCTTGAGTCGCGTCAACTCCCCGGTGGGGTCGGCCAGCGGCAGTCCGAGGGCGACCTCGCCCGGGTAGCAGGGCGACCAGAAGCCGAGCGGGTGGCCGGCCTGCGTTCCCACCTCGAAGCGGCCCCGGCGGCAGTCCGCCCACACCCGCCCGACCCGGTCGAGGTCCCGCAGGATCCAGTCCACGGCGACACCCTCGACCCGCAGCCACGCCCCGCCGTTCACCCACGGGCCCCAGCCGCCCGGCCCGGCCACCTCGACCTCCGGCCCGGCGAGCGCCCGCAGCGCGTCGAGGTCGGGGGCGCCCCGGTAGTACACCCCGAGGTCCCAGTCCGACTCCGGCCGTTCCTCGCCACGGGCCCGGCTCCCGCCGAGCATCACCCCCACCACACCGGGCACACGGGCGAGTTGAGAGGCCATGTTCTCGATGACGGTGCGCATGGGGAGAGTCTGCCAGGCGCTTCGGCGCCCGCCCGGGGAATTTGCGGCGCCCGCCCGGCGCGTCGTGGCGGGTCGGTGTCGCGGAGGTGTCCGGAGGTGTCGCGGCGGTGTCCGGAGGCGTACCCACTCCTCGCCACTCTCAACTTATAGCGCACGGGGGGCCTTGCCACAAGGCCCCGGTGCTGCCGCAGAATCACCGGCTCAAGGACGCAATCCGAGGGAACGGGGAGTCACGACGTGCGAGTGGTGTTGTCGACGTACGGGTCGCGCGGGGACGTCGAGCCGATGGCCGCGCTGGCGCTGCGGCTGCGGGAACTGGGCGCCGAGGCGCGGGTGTGCGCGCCGCCGGACGAGGAGTTCGCGGCCCGGCTGGCCGAGGCCGGGGTCGAACTGGTGCCGGTAGGGCAGTCGGTGCGTTCGCTGGTCAGCGGGCCGCCCCCGGCGCCCTCGGAACTCCCCGAGCGCGCGGCCCGGTTGGTCGAGCAGTTCCACGCGGCGGTGCTCGGGGCGGCCGAGCCGGGCGGTGCGGTCGTGGCCACCGGCCTGTTCCCGGCGGTGGCCGGAGCCCAGGCGGCGGCCGAGCGGTTGGGCGCCCGCTTCACCTGCGTCGCCCTCCAGCCGACCATGCTGCCCTCCCCGCACCACCGGCCGTTCGAGTACCCGATGCTGCCGTACCCGCCGGAGGCGACCGACCCCCGGGAGCTGTGGGAGCTCAACATCGGGACGATGAACGCGCTGTTCGGCGCGGCGGTCAACACCCACCGGGCGGCCGTCGGACTGCCCGTGGCCGACAACGTCCGGGACCACGTCCTCACCGGACGGCCGTGGCTGGCCACCGACCCGCTGCTCGACCCGTGGCCGGGCCCGGGCGGGGACGCGGCCGGCGCGGCCTGGCCCGAGGCGGTGCAGACCGGCGCGTGGATCCTGCCGGACGAACGCCCGCTGCCCGCCGACCTGTCGGCCTTCCTGGCGGCCGGCGAGCCGCCGGTGTACGTCGGCTTCGGCAGCATGCCGCTGCGCGACCCGGTGGGCGCGGCCCGGGTCGCCGTGGAGGCGGTCCGGGCGCAGGGCCGACGGGTGCTGCTCGGCCGCGGCTGGGCCCGACTGGCCGAGGTGGACGGGGCCGAGGACTGCTTCGCGGTCGGCGAGGTCAACCAGCAGGCGCTGTTCCCGGAGCTCGCGGCCGTCGTCCACCACGGCGGCGCGGGCACCACCACCACGGCCGCCCGGGCCGGCGTACCGCAGGTGCTGGTCCCGCAGATCGTGGACCAGCCCTACTGGGCCTCGCGGGTGGCGGAGCTGGGCATCGGCGTCGCCCACGACGGCCCGACCCCGACCGCCGGATCCCTCACCGCGGCCCTCCGCCACGCCCTCGCCCCCGCCACCCGTGAGCGCGCCGCCGCCGTCGCCGCCGGCATCCGCACGGACGGTGCGACGGTGGCCGCGAAGCTGCTGCTCGGCTGAGGGTGGGCGAGGAGTGGGGGGGCTGGCCCGCCCCCCGACCCCCCACCCCCCCCCCCCCAGGCGCGGGGGGGCGGACAGGGACAGCCCCCCCCGGCCCCCCCCCCACCCCCCCCCGCCC
>NZ_JBHXTL010000050.1:0-20740 GCF_042677365.1 Kitasatospora sp. NPDC127116 | reverse complement strand
GCCGCCGGATCCCGCAGGTTGGTGGCGTGGGGGGCCGCCCAGTTCGTGTGCGTTGGGGGGGGGGCGTGTTGGTGCATCGCGCCCCCCCCTACGACCCACTCCCGCCGTCCGCCTCAGGAGGGAGGCTCCGTCAGGTACCGGGCTCCGGCGTCCGGGAGCGTGTTGCCGTCCTTGTCGAAGAACTGCCAGGACTTCGCCCGCATCGTCCCCGGGCGGGCCACCACCATCGCGCGGACGGGGGAGTCGGCCACGGTGACGAACGCCGGCTCGGTGGTGCTGCCGTCCGCCCAGGTCACCACCACCCGGCCGACGTCCGGACCGAGGGAGAGCAGCACCACGTCGAGCGGGGCCACGGTGTCGCCCTTGCCCCGGTGGCCGACCAGGCCGCCGCCGAAAGCGGTCCGGCTGCGCGGGTCGACCTTGCCCGGGGCCGCCTGGGTGCCCTCGGAGTCGTGGGACTGCCGCACCCCGTCCACCGTGAAGTAGACGTTGGTGACGTCGGAGTCCGGCTGCCAGTACTGCCGGACGTACTCCGGCGTCGGCTCGGGGACCGCCGGGTCGTACCGGCTGCGCTCCTCCCACACCGCCGTCGCCTGCTCGAACGCCTGCCACCGCGGAGCCTGCGGCCACAGTGCCTCCCACAGCTGCCACTGCTTGCCGTCCGGGGTCAGGCCCTGGCCCAGCAGCACCCGGACCGGGGCGAGCGGGTTCCGAAAGGCCGGGGCGGTCCCGTCCGGCGGGATGGGGGAGCCCCACCCGGGAGTGCGCTCCGGCGTGGGGCCGGGCATCGGGGAGAGCGCGGCGCCGACGCCCGCGGCACCGATCCCTCGGGCGGGCGCCCCGCCCGGGCGCAGCTGCGCCAGCGCACCCCCGGTCAGGGCCACCACCGAGGCCAGCACCGCCGCGCCGACCACCGTACGGCGGCGGTGCCGCAGCCGGCGGCCGCCCGCCACGATGTCCGCCACCGGCGCCGGGCCGATCCTCGCGCCGGCCGCGGCCTCGGCGAGGCCGAACCCCACCCACAGGTCCTCGCCGTCGTCCGCGCCCGTACCCACCCCGTCCGGCTCCCCGTTCATGCCACTCCTCCGATCCGTGTCGTGTCCTTGAGTTCCACCAGCGCCGAGACCTGCCGCAGCCGTGCGATGCCCTTCGCCGCGTGGCTGCGCACCGCACCCACCGAGCAGCCCATGGCCGCCGCCGTCCGGCTGTCGCTCAGGTCCTCCCAGTGCCGCAGCACCACCGCCTCGCGCTGGCGCGGCGGCAGGGTGGCCAGCGCGGCCAGCAGGGCCCCGCGCTGGTCGGAGCGGGCGAAGCCGTCCTCCGCCCCCGCCGTGTCCGGCACCGCGTCCACCAGCAGCTCCGGCGCCCGGCGGCGCCAGCGCCGGGCGTGCTGGTTGACCAGGATCCGCCGCACGTAGGCGTACGGATCGTCGGCCCGGCGCACCTTCGACCAGGCCGCGCAGGCCTTCTCGGCGGCGGACTGCACCAGGTCCTCGGCCGCGTACTGCTCGCCGGCCAGCAGGTACGCCGTCCGTACCAGGCGCGGCCAGGCCGCGACGATGAACGCCTGGAACCCGTCGTCCCGATCGCTCTTCGCTTCTCCCATGAGCACCTCCGATCACCTCCTTCACCCGTCCAGAGCCCCGGGGAGGCCGGAAGCGCTTACCGGTGGGTGCGGCGGCTTCAAACCGCTTGGGGAACGGCGGCAAGGGCACTACTATCCGCCGGATGATCATTTCTCATGACGTAGCAGGCAGTGGGCCCGCCGTGGTGCTGCTGCACTCCTCGGTGTGCGACCGGCGGATGTGGGACGCGCAGTGGCAGCCGCTGATCGACGCCGGGTACCGGGTGGTCCGCTGCGACTTCCGCGGCTTCGGCGACACGCCGCTCGCGGACGGCCCGTACAGCGACACCGGGGACGTCCTGGCCCTGCTCGACCACCTGGGCATCGAGGCCGCCGCCCTGGTCGGCGCCTCCCACGGCGGCCGGATCGCCCTGACGGCGGCCGCGCTGCGCCCCGAGGCGGTCACCAGGCTGGCCCTGCTCTGCGCGGGCATCCCCGGGCACCGGCCCAGCGACACCCTGCGCGCATTCGGCGGCCGGGAGGACGAGCTGATCGAGGCCGGGGAGATCGACGCGGCCGTCGAGCTGAACGTCGAGTCCTGGCTCGGCCCGGAGGCCGACGAGCAGACGCGCGCGCACGTCCGCCGGATGCAGCGTCACGCCTTCGACGTCCAGATGGAGGCGACGTTCGGCCCCGGCCGCGAGGACGTCGACCTCGGCCGGATCACCGCCCCCACCCTGGCCGTGGCCGGCGCCCACGACTTCCAGGACTTCCGCGACATCGCCGCCACCCTCCCCACCCTCCTCCCCGACGCCCGCCACCAGGAACTCCCCTGGGCCGGCCACCTCCCCAGCCTGGAGCGCCCGGCCGAAACCACCGCCCTCCTCATCGCCTTCCTCGGCGAGTCCGCCCCGGCCGCGCGGTAGCGCTCACGGGCACCGGAATCCCGGTGCGGCGAGCCCGGTGCGGCACGTCGGCCCGCCCGGCCTCCGGTGACCTCCGGTGCCCTTCGGCGCCGCCGCACCGGCCGGGCCTGGTGGAGCGGCCTCCCGCCCCGGCCGCCGGTGGCGGTCCGCTCCGGCGGCAACGCGGAAAAGCCGGGACTCGAACGTGTGTCGGGAGCCATGATGGCGGGGTGCACTTCACCTCGGAATCCAGCGCGGACGGCGTGACGCAGCGCCGCTTCACCCTCGACGGCGTGCCCGGGGTGCTCTGGCAGCCGGACGGACCGCCCCCCGGCGGGCGGCCGCTGGTACTGCTGGGGCACGGCGGCGGGCAGCACAAGCTGGTGCCGGGGCTGGTGGACCGGGCCCGCCGGTGCGTGCGGGAGCTCGGGTGCGCGGCGGTGGCGCTGGACGCGCCGGGGCACGGGGAGCGGCCGCGCAGCGCGCAGGACGAGCGGTTCGCCACCGAGATCGGGGAGTTGATCGCCGCGGGGCGGCCGATCAGCGCGTGGGTGGCGCGGCACACGGCGGCCCTCGCGGAGCGGGCGGTGCCGGAATGGGTGGCCGTGCTGGACGCGCTGGGCGGGCGGGCGGAGGGCCTCGGGCCGGTGGGGTACTGGGGGCTGTCGCTGGGGAGCGCGATCGGCATCCCGCTGGCGGCGGCCGAACCCCGGGTCGCCGTCGCGGTGTTCGGGCTGACAGGGCACCCGTCGCAGACGGAGGCGGCGGAGCGGGTCGGGGTGCCGGTGGAGTTCCTCCTCCAGTGGGACGACGAACTGGTCCTGCGCGAGGGGGCGCTGGCCCTGTTCGGCGCGCTGGGTTCGCGGGAGAAGACGCTGCACGCCAACCCCGGGGGCCATTTGGAGCTGCCGGAGCCTCAACTGCTCTCCTCCGAACGGTTCCTGGCTCGGCATCTGGGCCGGGTGGAGTGAGCGCGGACCCCGGCGGCGCCGATGCCAACCGTCGGTAAAACTTCGCAAAGGATTTCTCCCTGCAACGAACGCGACCCGCACTGACTTCAACAGATTGTTGCAGCTCAGTGGCCCGATGGTCACCCTTCGTGGATTTGGCATAACACCCCGTGCCCCCTGGACTTCGCAAACCGTAGGAGTACGGTTCCGGAGGAATCGCCGGGGCCGACTTTCAGGCAGGCCGGCCGTACCGGAAAATTGGTGCGCAGCATGAATGGGCAACAGGGTGGGGAGAGCGCCTCGGTGGCGACTCGTCCGATATCCGGCAGGTGGTTCGCGGAAGTGCTGCGCGGCGTCGCGCAGGTCGATTTCATGCCGTCCGTCGTCTGCGGACTCTTCTTCGTGGCCGCACTGTTCGCCGCCGACTGGCGGTACGGCCTCTACGGGCTGCTGGGCAGTGCCGTCTCCACCGCCGCCGCGTACGGGCTCGGGCTCGACCGGGAGGCCGTCGGGGCGGGGCTGCACGGGTACAACGGGTGCCTGGTGGCGCTGGGGTGCGCCGTCCTCCTGGGCGCCGGGCACCCCGCGACGGTCGCGGTGGCGGTCCTCGGGGCCGCCGTCGCCGTGGTGGTCACGGCCGGACTCGGGGCGCTGCTCGCCACCTGGCGGCTGCCAGCGTTGACCGCGCCGTTCTGCCTGGTCGCGACCGCCGTCACGGCGGCCGCCCCCGGCCTCCGGCGGCTGTGGCACGGGACGGGAGCGCCCGCCGCCCTGCCCGTTCCGGCGGAGGGGCCGACCGGGCTGAGCTGGGACCAGCTCTGGCACGGGTTCTTCGCGAACATCGGTCAGATCTTCCTCGTGCCGCAGTGGTACGCCGGCCTGCTGTTCCTGGCCGGGCTGTTCGCGGCGAGCCGGCTCGCGGGCCTGATTGCCTGCGCGGGAAGTGCCACCGGGCTGCTCGCGGCCTGGGCGTTCGGCGCCCCCGGCGAGGCCGTCGGGCAGGGTCTGCTCGGGTACAGCGGGGTGCTGGTCGCCCTCGCGCTGTGCGGGGTGTTCCTGGCGCCCGACGCCTGGAGCGCGGCCTACGCCCTGCTCGGTGCGGCCGGCGCGACGGTGCTGACCCCGGCGCTCGGCGCGGTCTCCGCGCCCTTCGGCGGCCATGCCTTCACCTGGCCGTTCGTGCTGACCACGATGCTGTTCCTGGCGGCCGTGCCGGCCGTCCCGCGCCTGCGCCGGGTCTGATTCCGCGCCCGACGTCCCCGCAATCCCCTCACATTCCCCACTTTCCCCGCCGCTCTCGTTCCCCTGTTTCCCTCTCTTCTCTCTCTTCTCGTCGCTTTTTTGAACCTCAGCAGGTCGATTGCCGCGAGCACTCCCTGCCATTCATCGGATTCCCGGAAAGGAAGAGTGATACCCGTGAATCTCTCGCCGCGTGAGATGGACAAGCTGTACATCTACGTCGTCGCCGACCTGGCCCGCAAACGCCGAGACCGCGGCGTCAAGCTGAACTACAGCGAGGCCTGCGCGCTGATCAGCGAGGCGATCATGGAGGGCGCCCGGGACGGCCGGACCGTCGCCGAGTGCATGGAGATCGGCAAGCAGGTCGTCGGCGGCGAGGACGTCATGCCCGGCGTGCGCGAGATGCTCCCGCTGCTCCAGGTCGAGGCGGCCTTCCTGGACGGGACCAAGCTGGTCTCCTGCCACGACCCGGTGGGTGCCTGAGCGATGACCCGGAATCAGGCCGCCACCGTGGTGCTGGCCGGTGGGCACGAGAGCGACGGCGGACGGGACCTCGCCGCCCTGGTGGCAGGCGGGCCCACCGGGCCGGCCGCCGCCCGGCCCCCGACCACGGTGCCTCCCACCACCCGGCCCCCGACCGCCGGGAGTGCCACCGTGCACGCCGTCGCCCCCGCGGGCCGTCCGCTCACCGAGGCCGTACGGTCGGCGCTCGCCGCGGCGGGCGACGGACCGGTGTGCGTCGTGCCGATGACGCTCGGCCGCGACCCCGGACTGGTCGCCGACACCGCCCGGGCGCTGCGCTGGCTGGCCGCCGGGGAAGGCCGCGGACGGCTCGCGCTCACCGCCCCCTTCGCCGCCGCCGACCACCTGATCGGCTGGCTGCGCGCCGCCGCCGGCGCCGCCCCCGACGGCGCGGTGCTGGTCACCGCGCCGGCGGCCGGCCCGTTCGAGGACGCCGAGCTGTTCCGGATCGCCCGCCTCGCCCGCCAGTACGGCCGGCACCGGTGGGTCGAGGTCGCCCTCGACGGCGGCGACCCCGACCCGGCCGAGGGCGCCGAACGCTGCCGCCTGCTCGGCGCCCGCGAGGTGACGGCCGTTCCGGCCTCCTTCGGGCCGGCCCTGCGCACCCCGCTGCCCGGCGTACGGGACGGCGGTCCGCTGCTGCGGCCGTCCGCCGTCGCCGGGGTGGTCGCGGCCCGGACGGCGGTGGCGCTGCACCTGCTCGGGCACGGGGAGGACGGCATCCTCGCCGGCCTCGACGCCGAGCACGGGCACGGCTACGCGCACAGCCACGGGCCGGACGAGCAGAGCCATCAGCACCACCACCAGCAGCAGCACGGGAACCAGCACCACCACCAGCAGCACGGGAACCAGCACCAGCATCAGAACCACCAGCACCATTCGCACGACCGCCCCGGCCACACCCGGGGACCCGCACACGCCCCCACTGACCCGGCAGAAAGGAAGGCCGACCATGTCCGGTAGCGCCGCATACCTGTACGGCGAGGACCCGGTGGAGATCAACGCCGGCCGCGCCAAGGCCACCGTCACGGTAAGCAACACCGGCGACCGGGCGATCCAGGTGGGCTCCCACTACCACTTCTTCGAGGCCAACCGCGCCCTCGACTTCGACCGCAACGCCGCCTTCGGCAAGCACCTGGACATCCCGGCCGGCACCGCCGTCCGGTTCGAGCCGGGCGACACCAAGGACGTCACGCTCGCCGAGTTCGGCGGCCACCGCCGCCTGGTCGGCTTCGCCAACCTCGTGGACGGCGGCATCACCGCCCCCGCCACCCGCGCCCGCGCCGTCGACCGGGCCATCGCCCTCGGCTTCAAGGGCACCAACCTCGACCACAAGGAAGACCGGCCCCGGGACTTCCGCACGGAGACCCACCAGGAAGGCGACCGCTGATGGCCATCCTCTCCCGCAGGCAGTACACCGACCTCTTCGGCCCCACCGTCGGCGACCGCTTCCACCTCGCCGACACCAACCTCCTGGTCGAGGTCGAGCAGGACTTCAACCAGGGCCACTACGGCGACGAGGCCGTCTACGGCGGCGGCAAGGGCATCCGCGACGGGATGGCCCAGGACCCGGCCGCGACCTCGCTCCAGGGGGCGCTCGACCTGGTCATCACCAACGTGGTCGTCATGGACGCGGTGCTCGGCGTGGTCAAGGGCGACATCGGCGTCAAGGACGGCCTGATCGTCGCCGTCGGCAAGGCCGGCAACCCGCACACCCAGAGCGGCGTGCACCCGCGGCTGGTGATCGGCCCCGGCACCGAGGTGATCTCCGGCGAGCACCTGATCGCCACCGCCGGCGGCATCGACACCCACATCCACTTCATCGCCCCGCAGCAGGTGCAGGAGGCGCTGAGCAACGGCATCACCACCCTGATCGGCGGCGGCACCGGCCCGTCCGACGGCACCAACGGCACCACCTGCACCCCCGGCCCGTGGAACATCCACCGGATGTACCAGGCGGTCGAGGACCTGCCCGTCAACGTCGGCCTGCTCGGCAAGGGCAACGGCTCGCTGCCCGGAGCCCTGCGCGAGCAGGTCGAGGCGGGCGTGTGCGGCCTCAAGGTGCACGAGGACTGGGGCAGCACCCCGGCCGCGATCGACAGCGCGCTGAGCGTCGCCGACGAGTACGACGTGCAGGTGGCCATCCACACCGACACCCTCAACGAGTCCGGCTACTTCGAGGACACCCTGTCCGCGATCGACGGCCGCACCATCCACACCTTCCACACCGAGGGCGCGGGCGGCGGCCACGCCCCCGACATCATGCGGATCGCCGGCGAGCCCAACGTGCTGCCGTCCTCCACCAACCCCACGCTGCCCTACACCGTCAACTCGGTGGACGAGCTGCTGGACATGGTGATGGTCTGCCACCACCTCAGCCACAGCATCCCCGAGGACGTCTCCTTCGCCGACTCCCGGGTCCGCGCCGAGACCATCGCCGCCGAGACCGTGCTGCACGACGAGGGCGTCATCTCGATCTTCTCCTCCGACTCGCAGGCGATGGGCCGGATCGGCGAGTCCTTCACCCGCGCCTTCCAGACCGCCCACCACTGCAAGGACCAGCGCGGCAAGCTGGCCGGCGACAGCGAGCGCAACGACAACGCCCGAGTGCTGCGCTACCTCGCCAAGCTCACCATCAACCCGGCCGTCGCCTCCGGCACCGCCGACCACATCGGCTCGCTGGAGCCCGGAAAGCTCGCCGACATCGTGCTCTGGCCGATCAACTCCTTCGCCGCCAAGCCGAAGATGGTCATCAAGGGCGGCGTGATCAACTGGGCGCTGATGGGCGACCCGAACGCCTCGCTGCCCACCCCGCAGCCGGTCTACTACCGCCCGATGTTCGGCCAGTACGGCCGGACCAGGCAGGCCACCCGGGTGTCCTTCATGTCGCAGGCCGCCGTCGACCTCGGGGTTCCGGCCCGACTCGGCCTGGAGAGCCGGGTGCTGCCGGTCCGGCGGTGCCGTTCGGTCGGCAAGCAGCACATGGTGCGCAACGACGCGCTGCCGAAGATCGCGGTCGACCCGGAGACGTACAAGGTCACCCTGGACGGCGAGCCCGCCACCATCGAGCCGGCCCGCGAACTGCCGCTCAACCACCTGTTCTACCTCGCGTGAGCGGCACCGATGTCGCCGACGCCGGTGGTGTTGCTGGTGTCGCTGCCGGCGCCGGTGTGTCGGGGGACGGCCTGGACGCGCTGCTGGTCTGCCTCCAACTGACCGACTCGGCCTTCCCCAGCGGCTTCTACACCCTGTCGCACGGGCTGGAGGGCTACGCCCAGGCCAAGGCCGTCACCCCGGACACCCTGCCCGCGCTGCTCGCCGACCTGCTGCGGCACGGCGTCGGACCGTCCGACGCCACGGCGCTGGTCCTGGCCCACCGGGCGGCCACGGCGGGCGACTGGGAGCTGCTCGCCGAGACCGACCAGCGGCTGCACGCCACCCGGCTCAACCGCGAACTGCGCCTGGCCGCCACCCGGACCGGACGCCAACTCCTGGACATCGCCCGGGAGTCGGTGGGCGGCGAGGCGCTGGAGCGGTACGCCGCACTGGTCGCGCGGAAGCGGGCCCCCGGCTGCCAGGCGGTGGCGGCCGGGGTGGCGTACGCCTCGGCCGGCGTTCCGGTCGAACAGGCCGTCACCAGCGACCTGTTCGCGTTCTGCGCCAGCTTCGCCGGCGCGGCGCTCCGGCTGCGGCTGACCGACCACCGCCAGGCGCAGGTGGTGCTGCGGGCGGCCTCCCCGGTGATCCGGGAGGTCGTCTCCGCCGCGCTGGCACGGGACTTGGCGGACCTCGGCGGCTGCGTGCCGGTCGCGGACGCCATGTCCGGGCGGCACGAGCGGGCGGAGGCCCGGCTGTTCATGAGTTGACCACTCGATGCGTACGTGTGCCACCAGAACTACCAATCCAAGGAGGAGAGTTGACCGAGAACGTGCTCCGCGTGGGCATCGGCGGGCCGGTGGGCTCCGGCAAGACGGCGCTGATCGAGGCGCTCGTCCCGGTGCTGATCGCCCGCGGCCACCGCCCGGCGGTCATCACCAACGACATCTACACCCAGGAGGACGCCCAGCACGTGCGGCGCACCCTGGCCGGGCTGCTGGACCCGGAGCGGGTGGTCGGCGTGGAGACCGGCGCCTGCCCGCACACGGCCGTCCGGGACGACCCGACGATGAACCTCGCGGCCGGCGCCGAGATGCTGGAGCGCTTCCCGGACGTCGACACGCTGCTGTTCGAGTCCGGCGGCGACAACCTCACCCTGACCTTCAGCCCGGTGCTGGTGGACCTCTTCCTCTTCGTCCTCGACACCGCCGAGGGCGAGAAGATGCCCCGCAAGCGCGGCCCCGGCATCACCGAGTCGGACCTGCTGGTCATCAACAAGATCGACATCGCCCAGTACGTCCGCGCCGACCTCGAGGTGATGGAGTCCGACGCCCACCGGGTGCGCGAGGGCGGGCCGGTGGTGCTCACCAACTGCCTGACGGGGGAGGGGCTGGAGGAGATCGCGGCCTTCCTGGAGACCTTCCGCAAGGTCCCGGCGTGACAGTCCCGTCGGCTGCCCAGGACGTTCGGGACGTTCAGGATGTCCGGGACGTTCGGGTCGGTGCGGCCGCTCAGGCCGGTGTGCCCGGTGTGCCCGGCGCGGTCGGTGCGGCCGGTGCGGACGCTCCGGCTGCGGGGGTGCCCCGGCTCGACCCCCGGCACTACGAGCCGGCCCGCGTCCCGCACGAGGTCCGGCGCCACGCCGGGACGCCCGACACCCTCGCGGTCGGGCGTCCCGGCAAGGTCGGGCTGCTGGAACTGGCCTTCGAGCAGGTCGGCGGGCGCACCGAACTCACCGGCCACTACCAGAAGTCGCCGTTGCAGATCATGCGCCCGCTGTACTTCGACCCGGCCCGCCCCGACCTCGCCGTCACCTTCCTGATGTCCACCGGCGGCGGCATTCTCCAGGCCGACCGGCTCCGCACCGACCTGCGCTGCGGCGCCGACACGGCGGTCCACCTGACCACCCAGGCGGCCACCAAGGTCTACCGGATGGAGCACGACTACGCGACGCAGCTGGTCAACCTGTCGGCGGGCCCGCGCGCCTACGTCGAGTACCTGCCCGAGCCGGTCATCCCCTTCGTCGACTCGCGCCTCTACCAGCGGACCGTCCTCACCGTCGACCCGGACGCGACGGTGCTGGCCGGCGAGACCGTCCTGGCCGGCCGGCTCGCCCGGGGCGAGCGCAACGCCTACCGGGTGTTCGCGTCCGACCTCGAAGTGCGGCGTCCGGACGGCGAGTTGGTCGCGCTGGACACCGTACGGCTGGAGCCCTCGCCGACCGGGGGCGGCGGGGTCACCGGGCCGGCGGTGCTGGCCGGGCACGACGTGATGTCCAGCCTGTACGTCCTCAGCCCGCTCGCCCCGGCGGGCCGGATCGCGGACGTCCTGCACGAGGCCGTGGCCGACTGCGGCCGGGGCCGCGGCGAGTTGCTGTACGGGGTCAGCGTGCTGCCGCAGGACAGCGGCGCCTGGCTGCGGCTGCTCGGCTCCGACACCCGGGCCGTCGCGGCCGCCCTGCGCGCGGCCTGGGACGCGGTGCGGCGGCTGCTGATCGGGGTGCCGGCGCCGCAGCTGCGGAAGACGTAGTGTCGGCCGCCGTTCCGGCGTGTCGTGATCTTCTTCCGGTTCCGGGGCAACCCCGGGGCGGGGTGCGGAGTCCTGTCAGGCGTGAACGAGCATGCGAGACAGGACGCCGCACGGGGTGACGTGGCGAAGCCCGGGCCCGAGTTGGAGTCGGAGCCCGAGCCCGGGCCCGAGTTGGAGTCGGAGCCCGAATCGGAGCCGATGCCGGAGCCGGAGCCGGAGCCGGAGCCGGAGCCGGAGCCGATGCCGGAGCCGGAGCGGGGCAGCGCGCTGACCCGGCCGACCCGGCGCCCGGTCGGCCGCCGGAAGCTGTTGATGGGTGTCGTCGGCCTGGGCGCGCTCGCGGCCGCGGCGGGCCTCGAAGCCTGGGTCCGCCAGGGGGATTCCCACGGGCCGAGGCTCTGGCGGACGACCGCCGCGAACGGGCGGCTCGCACTGTCCACCGGTCGCCAACAGGGTCTGTACGCCTCCGGGTTCGACGGCAGCGTGCGCGCCCTCGACCCGCGCACCGGCGAGGTCCGTTGGAGCCGTGCGGTCAGCACGCCCGACGCGGCCGGCCCCCAGGGTGGCTGGCCGGTGGCCGCCGGGGACGGTGTGGTCTGCGTGGCCACCGACACCCGGCTGTGCGTCCTGGACGCCGCCTCGGGGGAGCAGCGGTGGGAGGCCGCCCTGCCCGACCGGTCCGAGGGCGGGTGGCGGCAGGGCCCCGCCGTCGGCGGCGGCAGCGTGTTCGCCGTGCACGGGTCCTCCGTGCGCTGCTACGACCTGGCGACGGGCGAGCCGCGGTGGACCGGTCCGGCGGGCGCCTCGGCCGCCCTGGCCCTCGCCGGCGGCACCGTGTACGCGGCGGGCAGGTCGACCGGGGTCCTGGCTCTCGACGCGCGCAGCGGGGAGCGGCTGTGGGAGCGCAACGTCGTCGCGACCGGACCGCTCACCGTCCACCGGGGCATCCTCCTCCTCGTGTCCGTCAACGAGGCGATGGTCTCCACGTTCGTCTCCGCACTGGACGGGACGACCGGCGAGGTGCGGTGGAGGTCCGTGCAGCACGGCGTGGTGGACTGTCCGCTGTCGGCCGCCGACGGGACGGCCGTCGTGTTCGGCGGGATCCGCCTGACCGGGCTGGACGTCGACACCGGGGACCGGCGCTGGTCGACCGACGTGCCCGCGGGCAGCCATCCCGGGCCGGTCGCCATGGTCGCCGCCGACGGTGGTGGCGTGTACGCGGATGCGGGCGACGAGCAGCTGTACGCCTTCGATCCCGCGACGAGCGGGCTGCGCTGGCAGGACCAGTCGGAGCCGCTCGACGGCGGCAGCGGGGGCGGCAACCCGATCTCGCTGGCCGCCGCCGGTGGGACCGTTTACCGCGCCGGCCGCGCCGACGTCCTCGCGCTCGGTTCCCTGCCGCCACTGGCGTCGTCCTGACCCGGCCGGGGACCGTCCGGGCCCGTCCGGGGGGGGATCCACCCGCGTGGGCTCAGGGCCCGTTCGAGCCGTCCGGATCCATGGCCGCGAGCCGGGCGATCTGCCGGTGGCTCAGCTCGACCGTGCGGTTCATGTGCCGTAGCAGGAAGTCGAGTTCGACCTCGGTGTCCTCGGCGAAGGCGGCCACCCAGTCGGTGGACAGCTCGCGCCACACCGCCCCGTAGCGCTCCAGCGCCTCGGGGCGGACCGCGACCAGCACCCGCCGCCGGTCCGCCTCGTCGCGCTGCCGGGTGACCAGCCCGGCCTTCTCCAGCCGGTCGACCAGCCGGGTGGCCGAGCCGCTGGTGAGCCCGGTGAGCTCGGCGATCCGGCCGGTGGTGACCGGCCCGTCCTCCAGGGTGAGCAGGTTGAGGCACTGGACGTCGGTCGGGTGCATGCCCAGGTGGTCGGCGACGGCCTGGTTGAACAGCACGTACGAGGCCAGGTAGCGGCGCGAGACCGGCCACAGCCGGGCCATCAGCTCGTCGCGGGACATCGTCATGGGGGAAGGGTAACCGGCCGCCCGATAATTGTTTGCGTCGCGCAGAGATGGCGCCCTATGTTGTCTGCATGACGCAGATAATTGAGCCTTCGCCTCCCGTCGCCGTCACCGGAGCCACCGGAGCCCAGGGCGGCGCCACCGCCCGCGCCCTGCTGCGCGCCGGCCGCCCCGTCCGCGCCCTCACTCGCGAGCCCGGCTCGCCCGCCGCCGCCGAACTCGCCGCCCTCGGCGCCGTCGTGGTCCGCGCCGACTTCGACGACCCGGCCTCCCTCGCCCCGGCACTCCACGGCGCCGGTGCGCTGTTCGCGATGTCCACCCCGTTCGGCACCGACCCCGACGCCGAAGTCCGCCAGGCCACCGCCCTGCTGGACGCCGCCCGGGCCGTTGGAAGCGTCCGGCACGTCGTCTACACCTCCGCCACCAACGCCGACCGCTCCACCGGCATCCCGCACTTCGACAGCAAGTACCGGGTCGAGCGGCACCTGGCCGGCCTCGGCCTGCCGTGGACCGTCCTCGGCCCGGCCGCCTTCATGGACAACTACGCCAACGACTGGACCCTGCAGTCCCTCCGCGACGGCGTCTTCCACCTCCCCATGCCGCCCGGCGTCCCGCTCCCCGTGATCGCCGCCGACACCATCGGCGCCTTCGCCGCCCACGTCCTCGCCCGGCCCGAGGTCTACGCGGGCCGCCGCATCGACATCGCCTCCCAGTGGCGCACCGGCGAGCAGATCGCCGCCGCGATCACTGCGGCGGGCGGCCGGCCGATCCGCTGCGTGGAGGTGCCGCTCTCGGTCGTGGCGGGGTACTCCGAGGACCTCGCCACGATGTTCCGCTACTTCCAGGAGCCCGGCCTCACCATCGACACCGGCGCCCTGCACGCCGAGCACCCGGAGATCGACTGGCAGCCGCTGGAGACGTGGGCGGCGGCCCGCACCTGGGACCTCTGAGGGGTTCAGGTGCCGGAGGTGAGGTGCGCGACCGCCCCGAGCCCGGCTCGGGCGGCCTCGCGGACCTCGGGATCGGCAAGAGCACGTCGGAGGGCCTCGCCGGTCTCCGGGCTGCCGGGCCACTGCCAGGCGAGCATGGTCAGCGCCCGGCCGCGCACCTCCGGGCTGGGATCGTCGGCCGCCCTGCGCCGGATGACGTCCTCCGCGGATCCGGGGGTGAGCACCGCGTAGCAGCTGAGTGCCGTGCCGCGAACCGTGTGAGCGGGATCCTTCTCGATGCGATCCAGGAGCAGGAGAGCCGTCTCGTCCCGTGAACCCCGGTATTCGGACAATGCTTCCAGTGCCGATTCCCGCGCCCGTCCAGGTTCCGCATCGACGGCCGCGCGGGTGAGCGACGAAACGATCCCGGGGTCGTCGGGGTCCTCGGCGGCGAGGTTCGACAGAGCGCGAACGCGAACGACGGCGTCAGGATCGTGACCCGCACGCTCGCGCAACAGCATCAGGACGGCCGGGGCCTTGGCCCACCGGGTCGCCAGCTCGTGAACCGCCGCGTAGCGGATGCGGCTGTCCGAGTCATTGACGGCACGGTCGAGCAACGTGGCGAAGACCTCGGGGTGCGAGGGCCACACCCACGCGAGTCGCTGGAGGGCGGTGGCACGGAGGACCACCGACTCGTGTGCGACGGCGTTCAGCATCGGGGTGTGGTCGTCGGGGTCGGCCGACAGTCGCGTCAACAGCGTATTGAGCGCCTGGACGCCTTCCACTGTCCCGTCGTCGTCGGCATCGGGCCCGACGACGGTCGGAAGCGGGACCCGCGGATGATCGGGCCAGCGCTCCGCCAGTTCGGCCAGCGCGGCGGCGCCCGCCCGGTCGTGGCCGGATCGGACGGCGAGGTCGCACAAGGCGGCCACGATCCCCGGATGGGCGCTCCAGCGCCGGGCCAGGCCGGCCACGGCGAACTCCCTGGTGGCCGGGGGCCCGAACGTGGCGAGGGCCCGCGTGGTCCGGAAGTCGGTGTGGAGGGTCGTGGCCGCGATCGTCGCCGTACCGGCTCCGGCGAGGAACTGTCCTCGGAGATGGAACCACCGGAGGTAGTGATCGCGCCCGGTCCAACCGGGCACGGAACACAGTGCGGAGAGCGCGGTCATCAGCTGATCGCCGTGGAGGACGGCGTAGTCGTAGTACGTGACGAAAGCGCTGATGAGACGGTCGACGGCCCGGTCGCTCTGCGCGTGCAGCAGTCCGATCTTCCGAACCTCGGCCAGGGACCGGAAGGCCAGGACCAGTGACGGCTCGTCCCCCCGGTCCAGCAGTCGGTCGACCACCCTCCCCGCGTCCGTCTCGCTCAACTGGTTGACCACCAGCAGCAGCACCTCGTGCCACGCAGGGTCGTCCGTCCTCCGCTCGAAGACCTCCTCGATCAGCTCCTCCGGCGACCACTCCCGTCCCACCGTGTAGCGGTGGACGATGTCCGCCGCCGCGAGGTACTCCAGGAAGGCCCGGTGGACGAAGCCGTACACCTCGCCGCCGTACCGGGCCAGGATGAAGTTGCGCTCCCGTAGTTGGTCCCGCAGTGTGCGGGCGGCGGCGAGGCACTGATGGGGCGGGAGGCCGAACTGGGTGAAGTAGTCGCGGAACACCTCCTCCAGCTCCTCCGCGTGGATGTGGTTCCCGGCGATGCCACCCGTTCCCTCCTGCATGCGGCGGGCGAGCAGGCGCAGCAGTTCCAGTCGCTCGCGGTCGTCGAGGAGGCCGAGGGCCTCGGCGGCGCCGGGCTTCAGGGGGATGCCGAGGTGCTTGGTGTCGCGGTCCCAGTGGGCGACCAGGACGCGCACCGCATGCTCGTAGACGCCCTGGCGGTCACGCGGCAGGGCCTGGCGGCGGCCGATGATGACGAGGATGGTCAACAGCAGCGGGTTGCCCGCGAGTTCGCGGATTGGTCGGGAAGCTCCGACGGCGATGGTGATGCGGTCGACCAGGCGGGCGGCCAGCTCGGCATCCGCCGGGCAGGCGATGCCGTACCAGCGGCGGGCGAAGTGGGCGATCCGCTCCGGATCGAGGTCCTGGAGCATGAAGTGGGTGAACCCGGCGCCGCCGAGGGCGCCGCGCTGGTAACCGATGACGCGCGAGGTGACAACCACGCGCGCCCGGTCGTAGCGGGCGGCGAAGGCGGCGATGCGCTCGGCGGTGGCGGCGCGCACACCCGGGTCGAAGAGTTCGTCCAGGCCGTCGAAGACGACCACGACCCGTCCCTCGGTAAGGAGTTGGCGCAGCTCGGGGCCGGGGAGGGACATTCCGGCGACGGTGTGGCGGTGGTCGAGGAAGTCCTCGAAGGTGCGCTCGCGCCACTGCCCCTCGGCGTACTGGCGCAGCTCGACCACCAGTGGCACCAGGCCGCCCAGCGGGGCGCGCGGACCGTCGACGTCCTGCACCAGGGTGAGGGCCAAGTACCGGGCGAGCGTGGACTTCCCCGACCCCGGGTCGCCGAGCAGGACCACCCGTTCGCCGCGCGGCCCGGCGAGGACGGAGAGCACGTCCTCCGTCGGCCGGTTCAGGTACTCGGTGCGCAGCCGTTCGAGGGTGGACTGCCCGAGGTCGCCCGGCGGTTCCTCCGCCGTGAACTCGCCACTCGTGAGAAGTCGGTGGACCAGCTCGCGCGGCAGCTCCACCGGTGGCGGGTTCTCCCGCACCTGCGGGGTGACGAACACCTCCCGCAGCTCGACCGCCGGGTGCTCGCCCTGCTCGGAGAGCGGGGTGAGCACCTCCAGATCGAGCCGCCCGTACGTCTCCCGCACCCGCCGGGCGTACGCGGCGCGGGCGGCGGCCATGGACCCGTTGGTGACCTCGGGCTCAACGGCCTTGTTCAGGTTGACCGTTCCGGCCTGGATCACGTCACCGTTGACCGTTCCGGTGACCTCGTTGGCCACCGAAATCCCTGGATCGCCGCCCACCCCGCCTAGGCTAGCCGCTCCACGAACTTGCGCTGCCACGGCGTTTCGACGGCGTGCCGGCTGTAGTGCTCCCGCACGTACGGTACGGCCTCGGCGGCCGGGACGCCGTCCAGGACGGCGATGCAGGCGAGGGCGGTGCCCGTGCGTCCTCGCCCGCCGGCGCAGGCGAGCTCGACGCGTTCGGTGGCGGCGCGCTCCCAGGCCTCGCGGAAGGCGTCGGCGGCGTCCGCGCGGTCGGTGGGGAGACGGAAGTCGGGCCAGCGCACCCAGCGGCTCGGCCAGTCGACGTGCGGCGGGCGGCCCAACAGGTAGAGGCCGAAGTCCGGTCGGGGGCCGGGCGGCAGGGGGCGGCTGAGGCCGCGGCCGCGCAGGAGGCGGCCGGAGGGCAGGCGCAGGATGCCGGGGACGGCCGGGTCCCAGGTGGTGGGGTCGGTCACGAGGGTCTTCTTTCGGGGGGAGGGAGTTCAGGACGCCGCGTGCAGCCCGACCGGCCCGCGCGGCAGTCCGGCGCGGTGGGCCAGGGCGGCGGCCTCGCCGCGCGAGGACACGTCGAGCTTGGCGAGGATGTTGGCGACGTGGAACTTCACCGTCGACTCGCTGATCCGCAGCGTCGCCGCGATGTCCCGGTTGCGGCGGCCGCGCGCCAGCTGGTCGAGGACCTCCCGTTCGCGCGGCTGGAGGCCGTCCAGCGGATCGGTGACGACGGCGGGTTCGGGCAGGGCCAGCGGGAGGTCGACGGTCACCGTGGTGCCCCAGCCGGGGACCGCCTCGACGCCGTGGTGTCCGCCGAGGGCGGTGATGCGGTCGGCGGTGCGGTGGACGGCGAGGGCGTCGGCGGTCAGTGCGCCGAGGCCGTCGCCGCGCACCACGGCGCGCAGCAGGCCGTCGGCCGTCAGCTGCCAGCTGACGTGCAGCCGGGTCGGCTTCTCCTGTTCCAGCATCAGCAGCACGGCCACCCGGACGGCGTCGCGGGCGGTGTGCGCGGCGTCCGCCGGGATGGAGCGGCCGGCTTCCGCCGGGGGCGCGGCGTCGAGGTGGACCCGGGTGTGGCGCAGCAGCGGGCGCAGTTCGCGCACCAGGCGGGCGAAGGCGGCGTCGGCGGGCTGTTCGCTGAGCGTGCGGTCGAGTTCGGCGCCCTGGCGCAGGTCGAGCAGGGCGGTGACGGCCAGCTCGGTGGCGGTGCGGCGGGCCGTGGCGTCGTCCAGGCCGGGCGCGCGCAGCGGAGCCAGGATCGCGGTGAGCGCGGCGCTGTGGGTGCCGGTGAACTCGGCGATGGCGCGGGCCCGGGCGTTGGCGGAGGCGCGGGAGGCGGCCGTCTGGGTGGGGGCGGCGTCGGTGGCGCGGTGGTCGGAGTGGGCGACCACCAGGTCCCACAGCTGTTGCAGGACGGCGAGTGCCCCGGGTGCGACGGGTCCGGTGCCCGCCCGGACGAGGACCAGCGCGGCGCCGCTGTCGTCGGCCGGCGTGGTGGTCACGACCACCACCGGCCGGGTCCGTCCGGCGAGTTCGGCCTCGCCCTGCCAGGGCCGGCCGGCCGAGGTGGTCGCGGCCGCGCGTTCGGCCAGCCGGGACAGGTCCCGCGTGCTCATGGCCGCGGTGAGCTCGGGCGGGCCGTAGCCGTTCGTGGGGTTGAACGTGCAGACGCCGCTGAGCTGCGCGAGCGCGGTGTGCGGGACGAGGGTGTCGAGCACCTCGGACAGGCGGGGGAGGATGTCCGGCCGGGGAGCGCGCAGCACCTCGACGGCCCGGGCCAGCGCGTCCTCGGGGCGGGCCCAGTGCCGCCGCCAGGGCTCGTCCGTGCCGGCGGTGTCCGCCGCGCCGTTCATGTCGTCCATGCGGTCCAGCCTAGTTCGGGTGCCGCCGGCGCGGCCTGGCCGTTCGGACAGGTCGAACCGTCCGAAGGGCCGGGCGGGCCCGCGCCGTCCCGGGCACAGGATGGAAGTCGTCGGAAGCGACCGGCTCCACGGGCCGGCTCCACAGACGACTCCGTCGGCGAACCCGTCGGCGAACCCGTCGGCGAACCCGTCGGCGAACCCGACGGCAACGCCACCGACTGGCTCCGTCGGCGAAGCGCCGGCAACTCCACTGAAACCTAAGGACCTTCCATGACCAAGGCGATCGCCTTCTCCGAGTTCGGCGGCGCGGACGTGCTGCGCCCGATCGACATCGAGCTGCCCGCGCCCGGGCCCGGCCAGGTGCGGGTCGCGGTCCGCGCCGTGGGCGTCAACCCGGTGGACCGCAGGCTGCGCACCGGCGAGCTGGCCGCGCTCTTCCCGGTCGTCTTCCCCTATGTGCCGGGTGTCGAGGTGTCCGGCGTGGTCGAGGCCGTCGGCGCCGGGGTGAGCGGCTTCGCTCCCGGCGACGAGGTGTTCGGCAGCATGATGGGCGGCGCGTACGCGGAGCACGCGCTGGTGGACGCGGCGGTGCTGGCCCACAAGCCCGCGGGGCTGGGCTGGGAGGAGGCCGCTGCCCTCCCGACGGCGGCCGAGACCTCCGAGCGGGTCCTCGACCTGCTGGGCGTGCGGTCGGGCGAGACGCTGCTGGTGCACGGCGCGGCCGGCGGGGTCGGCACCGTGCTGCTCCAGTTCGCCCGGGCGCGCGGGATCACCGTGGTCGGCACCGCCGGCGAGGCGAACCACGACCACCTGCGCGAGCTCGGCGCGATCCCGGTCGCGTACGGCGAGGGCCTGGCCGAGCGGGTGCGGGCCGCCGCGCCGGGCGGGGTGGACCGGGCGCTGGACGCGGCCGGGCGGGGCGGGGTGCTGCCGCTGTCGATCGAGCTGACGGGCAGCGCGGACCGGGTGCTGACGATCGCCGACGTCGTGGGGGCGCAGGAGCACGGCGTCCGGTTCAACGGCGGCGTCGAGGGCGTGGAGTCCCACCACCGGCGCGCGTTCGCGGCCGCGCTCGCCCTGCACGAGGCGGGCACCCTGCGGCTGCCGCTGCACCGGGTGTTCCCGCTGGCGGAGGCGGCCGAGGCGCAGCGGGTCAGCGAGGCCGGGCACCTGCGCGGGAAGATCGTGCTGACGGTCCGATAGCCGTTCATCGCCCGTCCTGTACCCGTCTGCCCGTTTTACCTCCGTTTTGCATTGGGCTCGCCATTTTCGTACGGTTTCATCCGTTCGGAGTAATTCGGCAGGCGGACGCGCCGTGAACACGGCGCTGAGCCGTCCGGCCGACATGCGGTCCCCCGAACGGTCGACCAGGGTTGGCCGGACGTGGGCGGCACCGGACCGCCTGCCCTGACGGTCAGGAGGACCAGGCGCATGGGCGGAACGGACAGGCGGGCGGTGATCGGCGAGTTCGTCGGGACCCTGCTGCTGGTGTTGCTGGCGGTGGGTGCGGCGGTGCTCGCGGGGGAGGCGATCGGTCCGGTGGGCATCGCGTTCGCCTTCGGCTTCGTGCTGCTGGCGCTCGCGTACGCGCTCGGCCCGATCTCCGGCTGCCACGTCAACCCGGCGGTGACGCTCGGTTTCCTGCTGGCGCGCCGGATCGACGGCCGCACGGCGGTGTCGTACTGGGTGGCGCAGGTGCTCGGCGGCATCGCGGGCGCGGCGCTCGTCCTGCTGCTGGCGAAGCAGATACCGGGGCTGGAGACCCACGGCAAGCTCGGCACCAACGGCTGGGGCGACCGCTCCCAGGTGCACATCAACGCCGGCGGCGCGTTCCTGACCGAGGTCGTCCTCACCTTCCTGCTGGTCTACGTCGTCCTGGCGGTCACCCACCGGCTGGCCGCGGTCGGCTTCGACGGGCTGCCGATCGGCGTCGCGCTGGTGGTCGTCCACCTGGTCGGCATCCCGCTCACCGGCACCTCGGTCAACCCGGCGCGCAGCCTCGGCCCGGCGCTGTTCGCGGGCGGCGAGGCGCTGTCGCAGCTGTGGCTGTTCCTGCTCGCCCCGCTGGTCGGCGGCGCGCTGGCGGCGGGCGTGCACCTGCTGACCCACCCGCAGCCCAACCTCCCGGTGGCGCAGGCCCTGGCCACCGACGCGCGGGTGTAGGTCCTGGCCACCGACGTGCGGGTGTAGGTCCCGCAGTCGAGCCGGCGCGGCGGCCGGGACCGTACCGACGGTCCCGGCC